>CAYSON010000492.1:0-2773 GCA_964432635.1 uncultured Desulfopila sp. | reverse complement strand
CAAAAAGAAGAACGCACAATCTTTACCACCCTCGGCAAGATCGGGTCCGCTTCCTTAAAAAGACAACATTCGAAATTGATATTTACCTGAAACCGATTATGATTGCATGAATTAATTGCATTATCGCCTCTTCCCCTTTTCCCCGGAATCCATTTATGAAACAGCATATCGGCTTCATCGGCGGCGGTCAGATGGCGGAGGCCCTGATCAAGGGCATCATCGCATCTGGTCTGTACAGCAAGAGCAACATCCTCGTTTCCGAGCCCAACGACTTTCGCCGCGAGCACCTAGAAACCACCTATCTGATCAAAACCTTCCAGAACAACCATGCCATCTTCGAAAAAAGCAAACTGGTCATCCTGGCGGTAAAACCACAGACGATGAAGGCAGTTCTGGAAAACTGCCGCTCGGTCATCGATTCTCATCACATCCTCATCACTGTCGCCGCCGGCTTGCCCATTTCTTTTTATATTAAAAACATCGGCAAAAAGGATACCAAAGTTATCCGTGTCATGCCCAACACCCCGGCCCTTGTTCTTGAAGGTGCTTCGGCTCTCAGTAGGAATGAAAACGTCAACGACAAGGAGTTACGTCAGGCCGAGGAAATCTTTCTCGCTGTAGGTGAGGTCGTTATCCTCGACGAGATCCATCTCGACGCCGTCACCGGGCTCAGCGGTTCCGGGCCAGCCTATGTCTTTTCCTTCGTCGAGGCCTTGGTCGACGCCGGGGTCAAAATGGGGCTGACCCGGGTCATTGCTGAGAAATTGGCGCTGCAGACGGTTTCCGGCTCTATCAAGCTGCTGCGCGATAGCGGCGAACACCCGGCGGCACTACGCGGCAAGGTGACCTCTCCGGGAGGCACCGCCATCACCGCCCTGCATGTTTTAGAGAAGGTCGGCTTTCACGGCATCATCATGGACATCGTCGAATCGGCGGTCATTCGTTCTAAAGAGCTGGGGAAGATGGAATGACCTATTCCCTCACCCCCTTTCGCATCAACAAAAAGCTCTCGCTCCGCCGTGTCGCTTTGGTTCCCAAAAAGGACGAGCGCCACCCTGAAGAATTCGCCGTCACGCTTGGCCGTTGGCTGCAGGGACACGGTATCTCCGTAGTCGACAACGACATTACTTCCGACCTCGACCTGATCATCGTCCTCGGTGGCGACGGGACCCTGCTGCACATTGCCGAAAGCGCCGCACGCCACTCCATCCCAGTACTGGGTATCAACATGGGCAATCTCGGCTTCCTTACCGAATTGACGGAGAATGAAACCCTGTCCGCCCTGGAACGAATCCTTCTGGCCGAGGTTACCATTGAGAACCGGCTGATGCTCAGGGCGCGCCTGCACTCGCAAGGCCACCATGCCGCCTATCGCTACGCCCTCAACGACGTGGTAATTACCAAAAACGTCCTTGATCGCCTGCTCAACCTCAGCACCACCGCCAATGGTCAGCTGATCACCACCTATCGTGCCGATGGCCTGATCTTTTCTTCCCCCACCGGCTCCACCGCCTATAATCTCTCCGCCGGTGGCCCTTTGGTGTATCCCGGTCTGGCAACCATCACCGTAACCCCCATCTGCCCTTTTATGCTCGGCTCACGACCAATCATTCTCCCCGCCGACATGACCATCACCACCCGATACCAATCAAGCAGCCGTGGCGAAAAAGCGCAGGTGATTATCGACGGCCAACCGTTTTGGGAAATGGAGGACGGAGACGACCTGGAAATAAAGACTGCCAAGCACTTCCTGCAACTGGTGGTTTCGTCGTCCCGGGACTACTTCACCATCCTCCGCAATAAACTCCATTGGGGATTCCCGGAGAAGTAGAGCGGCAGCGCTTGACCTTTTTTCTCGACTACTTGCGTTTCTTGATCCGGTATTTTTTCATCTTATACTGCAAAAGACTCTTGGTGATACCAAGCTTTTCCGCCGCTCTGGCCTGCACGTAGTCAGTGTCGTTCAATGCCTGGGTAAGCATCTTTTTTTCGATGACGTAGAGGACATCGTTCAATCCGGCTTGCTCAGGAATCATCAGGCGGAGATCAAGTTCCTGCCCGAGAAGACTCGACTCCTCGGGATAGGAGGTGTCGGGATGGACATCATCAGCCTCGATGATGTCATTGCTGCAGAGGATGGCCGCCCGCTCAATGGTATTCTCAAGTTCGCGAATATTCCCTTCCCATGGCAGTTTCACCATAAGCTTCAGTGCGTCTGCGGAGATTTGCAGCATGGGTTTACGCAGTTCCTTACGATATTTATCAACGAAATATTCGGCGAGCAGCCGCATGTCGTCCATGCGTTCCCTCAGTGGCGGCAGACTGATGGGAATAACATTGAGGCGATAGAAGAGGTCCTCGCGAAAACGCCCGGCGGACACTTCCTCGCGGAGATCCTTGTTGGTGGCGCTGATGATGCGCACATCAACCTCAATGGTCTTGCCGCTGCCCACTCTTTCGAAGGTTTTTTCCTGGAGGATGCGCAATAGCTTTGATTGCAGAGCCAAGGGGATCTCACCGACCTCATCAAGGAAGATGGTCCCAGTGTCGGCGAGTTCGAAACGTCCCTTGCGCATGGCCACCGCCCCGGTGAAGGCCCCCTTTTCATGGCCGAACAGCTCACTTTCGAGCAGGCTGCCGGAGAGGGCGGCGCAATTGACGGCTATAAATGGACGAGACTCTCGCGGGCTATTGACATGAATGGCCTTGGCAACCAGCTCCTTGCCGGTGCCGCTCTCTCCGGTGATCAGCACCGAAGCATGGGTTGGGGCGA
>CAYSON010000491.1:0-2773 GCA_964432635.1 uncultured Desulfopila sp. | reverse complement strand
CCATGAGCGAAGTGGCGGTATTATAGCGAAAAATACTCGGGGCGGTCTCGACGCAGCCAAGGCAGTAGCTGCATCTGCCGAGATCGATGGATGGATAGCGTTGCATATTCTTCTCCTCTCCTCCCCTGCCGACACCTTCGACGGATCTTGCCATGGAACGTCGTTTTGACTAGCTTTTCATTTATCCTTTATGGTAGTAATGATTCCTAGTTTGCCCACGTTCTTTTCATTACCAGCAACAAAAAGCGGCCCATCATAACCTCGCCCTTAGATCATGTAACCACACTTCAAACGACACCCCTTTTCCGCAACGGAGCAATCATGAGCACAACTGAACTTGCCAAAGGAATTTACTGGGTCGGCGCCATCGACTGGGACGTTCGTGACTTCCACGGCTATTCGACCTATCAGGGAACCACCTACAACGCCTTTCTCATCATCGACGACAAGGTCACCCTCTTCGACACGGTGAAGAGTTCCCACAAGGACGAGATGCTGCGCAACCTCAAGGCAATCATCGACCCCAAAAAGATTGACTATATCGTCATCAACCACGTCGAGATGGACCATTCCGGCAGCCTGCCGGCGCTGATGGAGCTGATCCAGCCGGAAAAACTGATCTGCTCGCCCATGGGCCACAAAGCCCTCCTCGACCACTTCCATCGCCCCGACTGGCCCTATGAGGTGGTCAAGACCGGCACCGAGATCAGCCTCGGCAAGCGCACCATCCAGTTTCTTGAGACGCGCATGCTGCATTGGCCCGATTCAATGTTCAGCTATATCAAGGAAGACGGCATCCTCTTCACCAGCGACACCTTCGGCCAGCACTACGCCACCAGCGAGCGCTTCGACGATGAGGTCGACATGGCCGAGGTCATGCACCAGAGCGCCAAGTATTACGCCAACATCCTCTACCTCTACGCCCCGCTGATCAAAAAGCTGCTGGCCACGGTGGCCGCGATGAATCTCGACATCAAGATGATCGCCCCCGACCACGGCGTCATCTGGCGCAGCCACATGGGCAAGATCCTCGAGGCCTATGACAAGTGGAGCCGCAACGAGGCCGGCAAAAAGGCCCTGGTCATCTATGACTCGATGTGGCATTCCACCGAGGAGATGGCCCTGGCGGTGGAGGAAGGTTTGCGGCAAACCGGAGTCTCCACCCGCCTGATCAACCTCAAGGTGCACCACCGCAGCGATGTCATGACCGAGGTGCTCGGCGCCAAGGCCATCATTCTCGGCTCGCCCACCCTTAACAACGGTCTTCTGCCGCGCATGGCCGGCTTCCTCATGTATATGCGCGGCCTCAAGCCGGCCAACAAGTTCGGGGCCGCCTTCGGCTCCTTCGGCTGGAGCGGCGAGGCGGTGGGGCTGATGAACACCGCCCTCACCGATATGAAAGTCGAGGTAATCGAGGAAGGCATCAAGGTCAAATACGTCCCGGGCGACGAACACCTTGAAGAATGCCGCAACCTGGGCCGCCGCGTCGGCCAGCGGGTGCTCGAGAGCCTTGCCACCGCTGAATAGCAGCCGATGAACCGGCTGGCGCAGCATAAAATCCTGGTCGCGGGCGACTCCTTCACGCACTGCCGCGACCAGGTGGAGAAATTCTTCGCCCTGACCTCGCTGGTCATCTACGACTGCATCGAGGCCCGCCGGGAAATGTCCCGGTGCGGCCTTGATGCCTCCTTTTTTGCCGAGGTCGCCGCCGCCGAAGAACGCAACCGAACCATGGTGGCCTCGCTGATCGGTGAACTGGAAAAGCTCTCCGGCAAAAACCTCGGCGACCTGCAACATCTGCCCCAGGGCTACGCCAGCAAGACCCTGCATATCCTCAGCCATTTCCTCGACGGCTTTATCGGCATCGACTCCTATTTTTACAATCTCCTCGACGACAGCCACTGGCTCCCCGCCGCCACCCGGCAGCGCATAGCGGAGCAGCGAGGACATCATTGGCTGCTGCACCTCGACTGCTACTCGGCCACCCCGGAAGAGGCCGGCATCCTCCACCTGTAAGTGGGTGGTGTTTGCGACCGGCCGACTATGGTGACCATCTACAAGGATTACGACGACGAGCCGGACCCGGTCTTTCTTCCCCTGCCCGAAGAGTTGGCCTGCCGCCTTTACGACCTGGAGATGGAGACTTTCGCCGAAGATATCCCCTTCTACCAGGAGTTTTTGCCTTCCACCGGCACGGTGCTGGAAGTCGGTTGCGGCAGCGGGCGGGTCGCCCGTCGAGTAGCAAACAGCCAACGTCAGGTGATCGGCATCGACCTCTCGCCGACCATGGCGGCACGAGCCGCCGGCCATGACCATCCTCACTGCCATTTCTGCGCCATGGACATGCTGTCCCTAAGTTTTCGCCGCCCCTTCGTGGCGGTGCTGGTGCCCTACAACACCCTCAACCTCCTCGGCGAGGCGCAGGCCATTGCCAGGTGCCTGGGCGACCTCCACCATCTGCTCGACGACGGCGGCGTGCTGCTGCTGCAGCTCTTTATCCCCACCACCGCCATGCTCAGCGGTCGCACCACCACCTTTCAATTTCAACTGTTCGACCTCCCCGAGGGCGGCAAAGCGGTCAAGGAGATCCGCACCACCTTGCAGCCGGCCAGCCACACCCTGCTTCTCGAGGAGCGCTATCGCCTGCGGCCGATCGGCCCACAAACGGCCCACTGCGACTACCGTAGCCTGCGCACCCTCGCCTCCCTGGAGCTGCCGCAGTGGCTGGTGCTTTTTGCCGAATCCGGTTTCACCCACCTACATCGTTATGGCG
>CAYSON010000490.1:0-2783 GCA_964432635.1 uncultured Desulfopila sp. | reverse complement strand
GCGTCATGGCGGCGATGAAAAAGATGGTCGGGGCCTTTGAAGATATTACCGCCAGCGCCAAGCAGGTTAGCCAGGGCAATCTCATGGTTGAGCTGAAGAAACGCAGCGACAAGGATGAGTTGATCGAGGCCCTGGCCACCATGGTCGATAAGCTGAAAGAAGTGGTAACAGAAGTCCAGACCTCCGCCGACAACGTCGCCACCGGCGCCCAGGAGATGAGCGCCACCGCCCAGCAGATGAGCCAAGGGGCCACCGAACAGGCGGCCAGCGCCGAGGAGGTCAGCTCCTCCATGGAACAGATGGCCTCAAATATCCGCCAGAACACCGATAACGCCATGCAAACCGAGAAAATCGCGGTAAAAAGCGCCGGCGACGCCAAGGAAGGCGGCAAGGCGGTGATGGAGACGGTGGCGGCGATGAAGCAGATCGCCACCAAAATCTCAATCATCGAGGAGATTGCCCGGCAGACCAACCTCCTCGCCCTCAACGCCGCCATCGAGGCGGCCCGCGCCGGCGAACACGGCAAGGGCTTTGCGGTGGTCGCCTCCGAGGTGAGAAAGCTGGCCGAACGCAGCCAGGCGGCGGCCGGCGAGATCAGCACCCTGTCCACCACCAGCGTCGCCGTAGCCGAGCAGGCCGGGGACATGCTGGTCAAGATGCTGCCCGATATCCAGAAAACCGCCGAATTGGTGCAGGAGATCAGCGCCTCTTCCAAGGAACAGGATACCGGTGCCGACCAGATCAACCGCGCCATCCAGCAACTCGACCAGGTCATCCAGCAGAACGCCGGCTCAGCCGAGGAGATGGCCTCGACCACCGAGGAACTGTCGAACCAGGCCGAGCAGCTCAAGTCAGTTATCGCCTTCTTCAGCCTCGACACCGGCAAGCAGCGCCGGGCGGTTCCGCCACCACCGCACCGCACGGCGCAGAAGCCCCTGGCCATCGGCCATCACGCCCCGAGCAAAGCCAAGGCGCCGGTCAAGGCCAAGGAGAGTGGAGCTATCCATCTCGATCTCGGCGGCAAGGGCAAGGCTGACCACCTCGACGAGGAATTCGAAAAATTCTAGCCGCGCTGCGGTGCATGAAGAACTGCGGCCGGGAGTGTCGAGGTTATCCCGGCCGCTGATGAACCCGTCAACGAGCCGCCTAGAGGAGGACTTATGAGCGTCGCAGGAATAACCGAAACTGTGCAATACCTGACCTTCAAACTCGCCGAAGAGATCTTCGCCTTCGACGTCGCCAAGGTCCGGGAGATTCTCGAATTGACCACCATCACCAAGGTACCGCAAACCCCCGAATTCATGCGCGGGGTCATCAATCTGCGCGGCTCGGTGGTGCCGGTCATCGATCTTCGCCTCAACTTCGGCATGAGCCGCACCGAGCAGACCATCAATACCTGCATCATCGTCGTTGAGGTCAACCTCGAGGAGGAGACCATCGTCCTCGGGGTGTTGGCCGACTCGGTGCAGGAGGTGGTGGAGATGGAGCCGCAATCGATCGAGCCGCCGCCGCAGCTTGGCATCCGCCTTAACACCAAGTTTATCAAAGGCATGGGCAAGGTGAACAGCAACTTCGTGATGATTCTCGATATTGACAAGATCTTCTCCACCAAGGATATTAACGAGTTGCAGGCGACACTGGACCAGTGAACAATGCCGCCTCGGCCTTGGCCTGGGCGGATCGATGCCCGAGCGAGGGGGGAGAGCGGATCTCCCCCCTCGCTCGCGGAGAAGCCAGCCACAAGGAGCGACAAGCGCAAGCGCCATGAGTCTTTATGCCTCCGCCACCATGAAGGACAAGGTCTTTCAGAGCTTTAGCTCCTTTATCTACGACAAGGTCGGCATCCAGATGCCGCCGGCCAAGAAGACCATGCTCGAATCGCGGCTGCAAAAGCGCCTCAAGGAGCTGGGACTGGTCAGCTTCGAGGAGTATGGCGAGTTCGTTTTCAGCCGCGAGGGCCAGAACAGCGAGTTGGTGCATATGATCGACGTGGTCACCACCAACAAGACCGATTTTTTTCGTGAACCCGGCCATTTCAATTTTCTCACCGACAAGGCCCTGCCGGCCGTCGCCAAGATGCGCGAAATCAGCCGCTTTCATCCCCTGCGCATCTGGAGCGCCGGCTGCTCGAGCGGCGAAGAACCCTATACCCTGTCAATGGTACTGAGCGAGTATATGGCCGAACACCATAGTTTCGACTACGCCCTGCTCGCCTCGGACATCTCCACCCGCATTCTCGAAACCGCCCGCAACGGCGTCTATCCCGAGGACCGCACCGGAGACATCGCCCCCCTGCTCAAAAAGAAATACCTGCTGCGCAGCAAGGATCGCTCGCTTGGCCTGGTGCGGGTCTGTCCGGAGCTGCGCGCCAAGATCACCTTCCGCCGCATCAACTTCATGGACGCCGACTTCGGCATCAGTGAGAAGATGGACATCATCTTCTGCCGCAACGTGGTTATCTACTTCGACAAGGCCACCCAGCAGACCCTGATGCAGAAATTCCACCGTCAATTGCGACCGGGCGGTTTTCTTTTCCTCGGCCACTCCGAGACCTTGAACGGCCTCGACGTCGATTTCAAGATGGTCGGTTCCACCGTCTATCAACGGCCATGAGGGAATTTATCGACAGCCACAGCAGCAATGTCTTTCTCAAGCCGGGTGAAGCGGTGGTCTCCCGCAACCCCATCCTCGTTTCCACCATTCTCGGTTCCTGCGTCTCGGTGACCATGTTCGCCCCCGCCCTGGGCGTAGGCGCCATCTGCCACGCCATGTTCCCCAACGCG
>CAYSON010000489.1:0-2807 GCA_964432635.1 uncultured Desulfopila sp. | reverse complement strand
GGTACGGACCGCTCTTTATCCACTCATCGGCCTCGCTTCTCTCTTCTTGATGCTGTCACCGACCGCCATCGCCCTGCTCGTTGCGACTACTGGGGGCGGCATCACCGTGGCCGCCCTGGCCGTCTGGCGCCGCCGGGCCCACCTGACCCCGCAGGCCTAGTCCTCTTGTGGGGCGCCGGGCCCTATCTGGCGCTCCACGGCTCAGGCAGAAAGATGTGCTTATAGATGGAAAGGGCGTAGCGGTCGGTCATCCCGGCGATATAGTCGCAGACCTTGCGGTGCGCCTCTTTCTCGTCGGCCCATTTCTCTTTATCCACGCCATACTCCCATTGATGACCGCTGAGGCGGACGATGCCGTTTTCGAGGAAGTAGTTGTAGAGATCGGAGATAATCCGCTGTGCCTTGGTAAACTCGTTGTGCACCTTGTAGAAGGTGTAGACGTTGCTGTAGAGAAAGGCACGCAGTTCGGTGATCGCTTCGAGCATGGTGTCGCTGATATGAAGGTTGCCGTCGTTGGCGGCAAGGGTCTCGACGATGAGGTCGCGGACCATGGCGCCGATCCTCCTTGAATGGCGCTCCCCCACCACCCTTTTGATATTGGCCGGAAGGTCGCTCTCCTTGAGAATCCCGGCGCGCAGGGCATCATCGAGGTCGTGGTTGACATAGGCGATGATATCGGCTAGGCGCACCACCTGGCCTTCCAGGGTCACGGCGATCTCCGATTTGTCTTTAGGGAGGATGTCAGCCCGCCCCTTGGAGTGGCGGACGATGCCGTTGCGCACCTCAAAGGTGAGATTCAGCCCCTTACCGTCATTTTCCAGAAAATCGACTACCCTGAGGCTGTGCACATAGTGGCGGAAGCCGCTGGGATGGAGCTCGTTGAGGGTGGTCTCACCGGCGTGACCGAAGGGGGTATGGCCAAGGTCATGGCCGAGGGCGATGGCCTCGGTGAGCGGCTCGTTGAGGCACAGAGCCGAGGCGATGGTGCGAGCGATCTGCGACACCTCGAGCACATGGGTCAGCCGGGTGCGGTAGTGGTCGCCGGTGGGGGCGAGAAAGACCTGGGTCTTGTGCTTCAGGCGCCGAAAGGTCTTGGAATGGGTGATACGGTCGCGGTCGCGCTGAAAGGGCAGACGGATGTCCGACATCTGCTCCTCTTCCTCAACATGGCGCCCCGAAGAATTCTTATTGAGGGCGGCAAAGGGGGAGAGGATCTTCTCTTCCCGCTCTTCCAATTGCTTTTTGATCGACGTGCCGATAACCGGTATAAACGACATATTCGCTCTCTCTGGCCGTGGCCACGAGGCGGCGGCCATCACAGCCGAAAGCCTCGGATGCCGTCAATGACGCAAGCGGCGGGTTAAGGCGGATTACGCAATGGGAGGATGTTCTACCCCGCCCCTCAGGTCCCTCCCCTATAAACCATGCCCGACTCCCGATTTCAATAGCTTACCGCAACCTTTCGCATCAAGGGGTGGTGACAAAAAGGGAAAAATCTACGGCAAACGCTTGACAAGGGTCCTGTCAGAAAGAATTACTATCGAAAGCCGTGTACCGGAACAGCAACCAGCCGGAAAAGAGCGCAACTGAACCCCACAAGCCTCTCAACCACAAAGGAGATACGATATGGCAACCATTACCCTCAAAGGCAACCCCATCGAAACCGTCGGCAACCTTCCCGCCGTCGGCAGCCAGGCCCCAGATTTCACTCTGGTAAAAACCGATTTGGGCAGCGCATCGCTCAAGGATTACCAGGGGAAGACGGTGATACTCAACATCTTCCCCTCCATCGACACCGGTGTCTGCGCTGCCTCGACCCGACGCTTCAACAGCGAGGCCTCGTCCCGGCCAAACGTAGTGGTGCTGTGCGTCTCCGCCGACCTGCCCTTTGCCCACAAGCGCTTTTGCGAGGCCGAAGGGTTGCAGAACGTTGTCCCCACTTCGGTTTTTCGCGATCCCGGCTTCGGCAAGAACTACGGGCAAACCATTGCCGGGGGCGTTCTCGCCGGCCTCTTGGCCCGGGCGGTGGTGGTGATCGGCGCTGACGGCAAGGTCAAGTACTGCGAGCAGGTTGCGGAAATCGGTCAGGAACCCGATTACCAGGCAGCCCTAGCGAAGATTTGAGCGATTGTCGATTTGTGGCACCCTTGCCCCTCGATGCGGAGAGCACCATGAGCAACAAATGGGACCAACGGTACAGCGAGCCGGGCTATGCCTACGGGACCGCCGCCAATGATTTCCTGGTGCAGTCCCTACCCCTGCTGCCGCCGAGCGGCTCGGTGCTCTGCCTTGCCGAGGGGGAAGGCCGCAATGCCGTCTTCCTGGCCGAACGGGGCTACCATGTCACCGCCGTCGATTCCTCCCCGGTGGGCCTGGCCAAGGCTCAGGTCTTGGCCGGGGAACGGCGGGTAACCATCACCACCTGTGTTGCCGATCTGGCCGACTACCAGTTGCCGCCGGACAGTTTCGACGTGATTGTCGCCATCTTCTGCCATCTTCCGCCGCCGCTGCGCCGTCAGGTCTTGGCGCAAGTGCCGCAAAGTTTGCGCCAGGGCGGCATGTTCATTCTTGAAGGCTATACACCCAAGCAACTGGAGTATGGCACGGGTGGTCCGCCCGACCCCACACTGCTCATGCAGCTGTACGACCTGCGCCGGGAGCTGGCGCCCTTGCGGCTGCGGCATGGCGTGGAACTGGTGCGTGAGGTCAGGGAGGGAAAACTGCACACTGGAAAAGGCGCGGTGGTCCAGGTGATCGCCGACAAGATCATCGCCGAATCCAAGAAGGAGGAAGAAGCGTAGGATGGG
>CAYSON010000488.1:0-2808 GCA_964432635.1 uncultured Desulfopila sp. | reverse complement strand
AGGCCATCGACAAGATGCGCCACTCGGCCACCCGCTCGCTGCTCACCCGCCGCGACGTCCTCATCGTCGCCTCGGTGTCGTGCATCTATGGTCTGGGCTCGCCCGATGAGTACAAGAATATGCACCTCTTTCTCCAGAGCGGGGAGGACTATCCCATCGAGGAGGTGCAGCGACGTCTGGTGCACATGCAGTACGAACGCAACGATATGTCTTTTCATCGCGGCACTTTCCGGGTGCGCGGCGATGTTCTCGACATCTTTCCGGTGCACGAGGAGGAGCGGGCCCTGCGGGTCGAGTTCTTCGGCGACACGGTGGAGAAGCTGGCGGTGGTCGATCCCCTGCGCGGCGTGGTGCTGGAGAGGGTCAGTGAATACACGGTTTTTCCGGGCAGCCACTTCGTCACCTCCAAAGACCGGCTGCAGATTGCCTGCGCCACCATCAAGGACGAGCTGCGGCTGCGTCTTGACACCTTTCACCGCGACCAGCGGCTGGTGGAGGCGCAGCGCCTTGACCAGCGCACCATGTTTGATCTGGAGATGATCCAGGAACTCGGCTACTGCAACGGCATCGAGAACTACAGCCGCCACCTCACCGGCAAGCCGGCCGGGGCACCGCCGCCCAACCTGCTCGATTATTTTCCCCCAGACTACCTCATTTTTATCGACGAGAGCCATATAGCCATCGGGCAACTCAACGGTATGTACAACGGCGACCGCTCGCGCAAGCAGACCCTGGTCGACTACGGCTTTCGCCTGCCCTCGGCGCTTGACAACCGTCCCCTGCGTTTTGACGAGTTCGTCACCCGCATCAATCAGGTGGTCTACGTCTCGGCCACCCCCGGGCCCTACGAACTGGAGCAGACCGGGGGCGAGGTGGTGGAGCAGCTCATCCGCCCCACCGGTCTGCTTGACCCACGGATCGAGGTGCGCCCGGCGGCCCACCAAGTCGACGACCTGCTTGAGGAGATCCGCCTGCGCGCCGATCGCGGCGAGGCGGTGCTGGTCACCACCCTGACCAAACGCATGGCCGAGGATCTCAGCGAGTACTACGACAAACTGGGGATCAGGGTGCGTTACCTTCATTCCGACATCAAGACCCTGGAGCGGATCGAGCTGATCCGTCAGCTGCGCCAGGGCAACTTCGACGTGCTCATCGGTATCAACCTGCTGCGCGAGGGCCTTGATATTCCCGAGGTGTCGCTGGTAGCCATCCTTGATGCCGACAAGGAGGGCTTTTTGCGCTCGGAGCGCTCCCTCATTCAGACCTGCGGCCGAGCGGCGCGCAACGCCCAGGGCATGGTGATCATGTACGCCGATACAGTCACCGGCTCGATGCGTACCACCATCGAGGAAACCGAGCGGCGGCGGCGCCTGCAGGAGGAGCATAACCGCCAGCACGGCATCGTTCCCCGTACCATCATCTCGGCGATCAAAGACGGCATGATGCAGCATCTCAAGGAGAGCGGCTATGTTGCCGACGACTATGGGCAGCATCTGCCCCTGGCGGCCGAGGAGGAGGGCTATTACTTTTCCTCGGTCAAGCAGTTGGAGAAGGAAATCGCCCGACTGGACAAGGAGATGCGTCTTGCCGCCAAGGAGCTGGCCTTCGAGCATGCTGCCCAGCTGCGCGACCGTATCAAGAAATTGCGGATGATGGAGATCGAACTGGCATGACCGAGGGCGTGGTGAATTCGATCCTCGTGCGGCTGGCACCGATAACCCTGGCGATGGTGATGCGCTTGTGTTTTGCCACCTGCCGGGTGCGTGTTCATGGCGGCGAACACTTTCCCGATCCGCACCGCACCGGCAAGCCGGTTATCGTCTCGGTCTGGCACTACTCGCTCATCTATCAGCTCTATTTCCTGCGCGGCTACCAGGCGACGGTGATGGTCAGCGCCAGCCGCGACGGCGAGTATATCGCCCGTCTGGTTGGTTACTTTGGGTTCAGCGCCGCCCGCGGTTCGCGCAATCATCGGGGCGTCGAAGGGTTGAAGGCGCTGTTTCGCGCCGTCCGTGAGGGGATGAGCTGCGCCCTGGTCGCCGATGGCTCGCAGGGGCCGCCGCGGGTGGCGCAGCCGGGAACGGTGCTGCTCGCCTCGCGCAGCGGTCTGCCGATCGTTCCCACGCTCTGGGCTGCCAAGCGCTACTTCACTTTGCGCTCCTGGGACAGAACCGCCATGCCTCTGCCCTTTTCCCGGGTCGATTTTTATTTCGGGGAACCGCTGCAGGTCCCGGATCAGTTGGCCGAGGAGGGAATTGAACACTATCGCCTGCTGCTCGAGAGGCGCTTGAACGATCTCTATGACACGGCCTGGCAAGGCTATGGAAAAGATGAGCATTAAGCGGTGCGCGAAGGATACTTTCGCAACCGCCAACAACCAAGGATAGGACGGAAATGGAACGAAAAGGGGTGGTCATCGCCGGACTGGCCGGGGGATCGGGAAAAAGCGTGGTGGCCGTGGGCATCGGCCTCGTGATGCCTGCGCTGCAGATGGGCGCCCTCGCGCACGTGCCGCCGGAGCGCCTCACGCAGGCCTCGGGCTCGTTCAACTTCATGCGCCAGATGGGTGGCGCCTTCGGCGTGAACCTGATGTCCGTGACGCTCGAGCGGCGCAACAGCGTACACGCCGAGTACCTCGCGCCCACGCAAACCTGGGGCAACAGCGACACCATGGAAATGCTGCAGATGCTGCGCGGTCTGCTGGCAGAGCGGGTGTGGCCCAACGCGCGCGCGCAGCTGGCAAGCCTTGCCAGGGGGGTTTCGGCACTCAGGGTGAAGGTATGGGGCATCAAACCAACGACGGACAAC
>CAYSON010000487.1:1998-2819 GCA_964432635.1 uncultured Desulfopila sp. | reverse complement strand
CATGCTGCAACCGAGGTGGGGAGGAGGACACCTCTGCTGCGCCGCACTTTGACCTTGATGTTTGTCATGCTCTTCTTGACGGTTACGGTGGTGCTGCCGTCGACCTCCTGACAAAGAGCGATGCCTCCTGGGTCTTCCAAGCAATATTTACTATTGCCTTCGAGTTGGCAGTGCGCTTTTTCACTGATCACCTGCGTGGCGATCGCTATTTCAGGGTAGGTCGTCATGGCGACAACCTGCAGCGGGCGCTGACCCAATTTGCCCTAGTCGAGGAGATCCTTGATCAAGAGGGCGAGGTGTGTCGGCTGGTGGCGACGACCTTGCGTTAGTCACCCAGCCCCTCGCCGGCATAGAGATAACTGCCGATGGTGTCGGCGAGGTGCGGTTGCAGCTTCTCGAATTCGATGCCGATCCGGGTTTCCTCGGTATCTTTGGTGAAGTTGCGGACAACGCCCCCCACCAGCTGTTCCTCCTTGATTCCCGGCATGAGACAGCGCAGCTGAATGCTGTCGCGCACCTCTATAGGCGGCAGCGCCGTTTCGCCCTTGTGACGGATTTGGCAAAGGGCTCCGGTGGTGCTGAGGTCGATCAGGGTGCCGTACAATTCCGGCGCTTCAACCGGGTGGAAGGTGCAGGGGATGAAAATGGAACTGCGCTTGGCCTGGCGCAACTCGTGGAAGTGAATGACCACCGGATAGTCGAAAAAAAGCAGCTCAAAGGGGGCCTCGATGGCCTTGAGCAGCTGGGTTTTGAACATCCACATGCGGCCTTTGTGCACGTATTTAACGAGGATGCGCCGTTCCACCTCCATCTTCGCAGTC
>CAYSON010000487.1:0-1988 GCA_964432635.1 uncultured Desulfopila sp. | reverse complement strand
AATGGTTGGGGAGCATGCCGACCATGGTGCTCTCGTGGCGGATGTCAAGTCGGGGAAACTCCAGTTTGACGCGGGAGCCGATGTCGAGCGGCAGCCGTTTGCCAAGGGTCGACAGATGCTTAAGCGGTAACTGGTGGTCCTTGAGCACCACCGTCTCCCGGGCCGTTTCCCGCTCACCGCGCAGGCGAAAGGCCTCCATGATAATTGACAGCAAGGGCTTATTGATCAACCGTTTGCGCTGGCCGTTGTAGTAGCGCAGCTGCACCACCGGCTCCTCCCAGGAAAGAATGAGATGTGCCGCCTCTTCGCCGATGAAATTCTTAGTCTCGGCGCTGATCAGTTGACCGTTCTGAATATAGAGCAGGCCGGAGTCGCCCTGGTGGTTAACTTGGATGGTACAGGTCTTTTCCTCGCTTTCCAGCATTTGCAGAAAACTATGGATGGGAATGCCTTTGATGGTGCCGCTGGTGTCGGTGTCGAGCAAGAGGGCGGCATGCTGCAACAGCTCCTCGGCGATGATCGGCTTCTCCAGGCAGTGGCTGGCCCCGCGTTTTATGGCCTCGGCCGGGGAAGGGTCGCGACCTGTGGATAGGGCGATGCAGGGGACATAGGGAAAGGTGTGGGTCAATAAGGTAAATCCATCCAAGGTCTTGCTTTTGGGGAGGGCCAGATCACAAACGACGAGATCGACCTGATGCTGCGACATGATGCTGATCGCTGCCTTCGCTTCCTTGGCGGTGAGCACGTTGAGCTCTTGTTGCCACTGTTCGAAGAGATGCACCATGGCCGCTAGCTCGACTGCTTCGTTTTCAATGATGACGATAGTTTTCATGATGAAAGAACTCGGGGCGAAGAAGACATGGGGTGGAATCGGCTCAGGCCTGGGAGATTCCCAGGCTGCCGATACGAATTCATGCTATATCCATGATCGGGCCTTGGGGGAAAAATGCAAGGGACAAATGGCGCTGCCGTAATTTTCCCTGGCCGCGGATCGGGTCCACCGGCCTCGCCGGTTGCTATTTCCTGGCAAGGATGCTATTACCGCAGCAGGCCATTGGCGCTACCCAGCACGGCGCATCCATTCACCCATAACCGTCACCTTCTTCCATGAGCAACACCAGTCCCTTCACTCTTCTGTCCCGTTCCAGCGAATGCGCGGCGCGCCGCGGTCAGGTGCGAACCCGTCAGGGTGTTTTCCAAACGCCGGTATTCATGCCGGTGGGGACCCAGGGCACGGTCAAGGCGGTGACCCCGGAAAACCTCACTGAAATGGGGGCCGAGATCATCCTCGGCAATACCTACCACCTCTTTATTCGTCCCGGACACCAGCTGGTTGAGCGCTTCGGCGGCCTGCACAGCTTTATACATTGGAAGGGGTCGATCCTCACCGACAGTGGCGGTTTTCAGATCTTCAGCCTCAAGGATCTGGCAACCATCAGCGAAGAGGGGGCGACCTTTCGCTCACACCTTGACGGCAGTAAACTTTTCCTCAGCCCAGAGGATGCCATCGAGGTGCAGCAGGCCTTGGGATCGGATATCATGATGTGTCTCGACACATGTATCCCTTACCCAGCGACGCGGGAAGAGACGATCAAGTCTACCGAGCTCACCACCCGTTGGGCGAAACGCTGTCGCCTGGCCCATAGTCGCCGCGACAGACTGCTCTTTGGTATCGTCCAGGGCGGCATGTATGCTGACTTACGACAACTTCACGGCCAGGCCCTGGTCGATATCGGTTTCGACGGCTATGCCATCGGCGGTCTCAGCGTCGGCGAGGACAAGGAACGGATGCAGGAGATGATCGAGGCCTCGGTGCCGGTTCTGCCCGGCGATTACCCGATCTACCTGATGGGGGTTGGCACGCCGAGCGATCTGGTCGAGGGGGTGTGGCGCGGCATTGACATGTTTGACTGTGTCATGCCGACCCGCAACGCCCGCAACGGCTCGCTTTTCACCAGCCGCGGCAGGGTGGCGATCAAGAACGCCCG
>CAYSON010000486.1:0-2837 GCA_964432635.1 uncultured Desulfopila sp. | reverse complement strand
AAGGTCGACCCGCACCACTTCACCGGTGGTGAGCACCGTGTCCTGATCAACCAGTTGCCAGCCTTGGTCGCGTTTGACACTATATTCGCGCTGCACTTCAATGCCGGCGTTGACCGCTGGCCGATTGTTGCTTGCCGGCAGGAAGGAGAGTCTGACGCCGTAATACAGACGGCCCTCACCGCTGCGGGTGAGTTCCATCTCAGCGCTGTGTCCGGCTTCACTTGCCGCGATGGGACGGGTGAGGAGCAGCGGCGGATCGTTATAAGCGGTGAAGCGGCCCTGCCCGAGCGCCTCCCGGTCAAGGGTCGCCGCGATCTTTAGCTGTGGTTCACCCTCCTCGAAGAGACGCGCGTATTCCACCATGGCCTGGACGACAAAGAGGTTTTCCTGGGTCGAAGCCCAGTGCGCCTTGCCGCGACGGGCCAGGGTCAGGCCGTTCTGCACGCGCATGGCTAGGTCGCGGACGGAAACATCGCCGCGATGGCCATCAAGCCAGGCCAAGAGGCTGATGAGGATGGCGGCGGTGTCACGCACCGTCGACCCATGCAGGGCGGCATGGCCGGAATCAAGGGCCTCGCTGAATACGGCCGAGGTGGCGCTTTGATCGGCCTGGGCAAGTAGGCTATCAAGGACCTCCTGGGTTTTTTCGGGGGAAGCGCCGGCGGCGAGAAGGGCACGAAGATAGAAGGCCCGACCGAAGAGGCTCATCATCGGCAGCTGGGTATGAAAGCGCAGCACCTCGTTCTGGCCGAGCTTGCCTTTCTCAGCCAAGGCAGCCAAGGCCACCGCCCGCACCGTGGCGGTCATCGAGCGGCTGTATTCCTCCGGCAGGGAGTCCTGGCGCAACAACCTTTCAAGATACTGGTGCAGTTTCTCCTCGATCAGCAGCGGGGGTTGGTAGCCGAGGAGTTGCAGGTGATTGAAGGACAGGGCGGTGAAGGCGCTGAGATAGGGAGAGACCCACTGATCTTGCGCCTGAAAATAGGCCATGCCGCCGTTCGGCGCCTGGAAGGTCGCCGCCTCGGTCAGCGCCTGACGCACTGCCTCGGCGCTTTCCGGCCAGGAGAAGTCTCCTTGCATGTAAGAGGCGAGGGGGTCATAAAAGGCGGCCATCATCGCCCGGCTGAGTTTCTGCTCCCAGCAGCCGTAAGGATAGTCCTTGAGATAGGCGAAGGCGCCGGCGATGGAGCCGAGGGCGGTGGGCGACAGCGACAGCTGCAGACTGCCACCTCCCGTGCTCATCTCCTTGGGAAAGGCGATCGCCTGCACCGCCTTCTCCCCCTCCACCGTGCCGAACACCGCGGCGGTCTGCGGGCGAACGTTTTCGGCCACCGAGAGCCGGCTTTCGAGTGCGTCGCGGTCGAGTGCGTCGCTTGCCGTCAAGACCAGGCGCAGCTCGCCGATGCCTCTGGTGCGTAAGGGAAATCGCACCACCTGGCGCTGGAAGGGGGCCAGGGTCAGCTCGGTGGAACTCTCGGCTGGGGTCGCTTGCGCGGGTTGCAGCGGCCCTTCGGCCTGAAAGCGGATCTTCACGGTCCTGGTCTGGTCGGTGCGGTTGATCAGGGTATAGCCGGCCGAGAAGGCATCGCCGGCGAGCAGCCGATTGGGGAGGATGGGGCGGATCTCGGTGCGCTGATTGACGGTAAAGGTGGCCTCTCCCAATCCCATGCGGTCGCCGGGGGAGACCGCCATGGCCAGCACCCGCCAGGCGGTGAGGTTGTCGGGCAGGGTAAAGCTGATACTCGTCTTGCCGTCCTGGTCGGGATGAACGGCCGGATTCCAGTAGGCCACGTACTTGAAGATCGAGCGCAGGCTGAAGTCGCCGCCGTCGCCGGCCGCCGCGGCGCCCTTGAGGGCGAGGTTCTCCCGCCCTACCAGCTGCATGAGCAGGTTGTAGTTGCTGAGATCAAGCTCCTCCATGGCGTAGAAATTCTCGTAAGGGTTATAGCGCTTGCGGCCGTCTTTAAGCAGGTCGAAGACCGCTTCATCGACCACCGCCACCGCCAGCTCCAGGGGTGGGGCGGGGGTGTCGAAAGGGCTGCGCGGCGATACCGTCACATCAACCTGGACGGTCTCTCCGGGTTTGTAGATCGTTTGCTGCGGAGCGATCGCCACCGTCAACTCCTTGTGGGGATCGCGCACCGGCACCTTGACATAGCCGAGACGAAAGGTGGGCTTGCCGAGGTCCTCGCCCTGGGGGCCCGGCGCCTGTTCCACCCTCGGGCTGGTCACCAGCACCGAGAGATAAAAGCCGGGCAGGTAGTCGGCGCGGATCGGTACTTCAACGATTTCCGAGCTGGTGTTGAACACCGTGTGCCAACGGTCGATGACGCCGAGCCGCTCAACGGTGATCAATGCCTGCGCTCCTGGAAAGGGATTTTGCACCAGGAAACGGGCGGTGTCGCCAACCGCGTAGGCGTTTTTCTCCGCATAGACACTGAGCAGATTGCCGGAGGGCGCCTCCCACAGCACCCGGCCGGGGCCGGTCACCCAGCGCTCAAGGGTGGTGCTGTGGTTGCGTCCCTGGCTGTCGGCGATGGTGGCGGTGAGGCGGAAGTGTCCGGACTTTTTCGGTGTAAAGGTCATTTCCAGCGGCTCGCCTGCGGAAACGCCCTGCAGCTCTTCAACGGTTTGCCAGCGGTGCTCGTACTGGTGATGATAACCGTCGCCGGCGCCTTTGACGCGGGCGGCGTGGGTCTCTTTCTCCTGTGTCTTTATGGAAAAAGCAGTGCCGCTTACCAGCTCTCCGTGGTCGTCGACCACCGTCACCCGGACGGTTGCGAGCCTGTTTTCCTGCAATGTCCAGTCCCCTTGGAACAGGCCGACATAGCGATCAC
>CAYSON010000485.1:0-2849 GCA_964432635.1 uncultured Desulfopila sp. | reverse complement strand
TCGGCGACATGGAGGAAAAACTCATTGACCGCCTCCTCCCCCCAGGTCTTTTTGACGTAGGCGCGGTTGTCGGCAAGCGCTGCAAGATCGTGGCGGGCGGCCTTGTGGTCGGGATAATTGTCCAGCCAGTCGTGCAGTTCCTGGTAGTCGTTGCCGGTACGCCCGGCGCTGGTTTCAAGATGTTTGGGATAGGGAGGCATGGTGGTTCTCCTTGGTGATATTGTTTGAGAGATAAGTTGAGGTTGTTGACATGCAAGGTTGCGGGCGCCATGTTTTTCGCGGTTATGGCGCTGTGCCTTGCAAACTTTTGGCATACCCGGCGTGGAGGGCGTCAAAGAGCAGCCGCGCCTTTTCCAACAGTTGGTGATCATCACCGACAAGGGTGATCAATCCGTCGAGAAGGGTTTTCAGCAAGGCGGCATCCTCAAGCAGTGGTCCTTCCTGAACGTCGATGGCCTTGACCAGTTCGCTCAGTTTAGCGAGAGCTGGGTCACCCAGTCCAAAATCACGCATGAGCACCTCGAAGGTGATCAGTTCGCCCTGATGGGTGAATTCCCCCATGGCCATGTCAAAGGGCTCTTCGCCTTGCTCAAGGTTCGCGGATTGCCCGGCGAGGAGGAAACGAAAGCTGGCTTGGGGATCGATATAGCGCTGAATGAGCCAGGCGGAACCCAAGCGATCGATATAGGGCCGCGCGCGGGTCACCCAGGTTCTCCCCCGGTATTGGGAAATATCCCGGCCGGCAAACGCCGGCTCGCCTCGATGGGTGCGACGCAGCCGCTCGGCGATGGTGTCGAGCACCTTGAGGGTTTTGGCTGCGGCCCCCGTAGGAAAAAAATCCCGCTCTCGCACCGCTTCACAGCGCTTGCGCAACTTGCGCAAGGCAGTCGACGCCTCCTTGATGTCGCCATCGAGCCCAAAGGTTTCCGCAGTCGGTAGCAAGGCCTTGGCCTCAAGTTGAATCTGCGCAAATTCCGGATCGACCTGAGCCTGGAACAACGCCTCAATCTGCTGATCCGCCATGCCTTCAACCTGCAGGCACTGCAGGGCGACGGCCTCCCCTCCCAGGCCGTTGACCTCGCCGATGAGCCAGGTGATGTTCTCCATCAACTCGTCGCGATGCGGGAGAATCTGCAAGCCGGTTTTCAGTTGCGCCGCCCCGGTGGCGGAGATGCGACGCCAGGTGCGCATCCGTGCCTTGGCATTGGCGGCGGGAATCGAATAAGAGAAGATAATCCATTTGTTTTTCATAGTGAACATAAATTATGTTACACATGTTTCATTGTCAAGAGGAAAAAGAAGTATTATGATAAGGTGACTGTTCAAGAGGTGGCGAGGTCTCTTGCGGCTTTGCTGAGCGCAAGAGACTTCCCGCCGTATACAACGCAGGAGCAACGCGATGAAAGGATTACTGCAGATGTTCACCCGGGGCGAGCTATGCACTCCATTGGCCGCAGCTTCACGAAAACATGTAGAAAAGTACGGGTACTTTAAAGAGTTTCTCGCCGGCAACCGCGATGCCCTACGCTCTCTCGCCGAACTGGAGATGCTCTACTACGCCGGTCGACCCTTTACCGCCGCCGATATTGCCTTTCGGTACGAGCAGTTGTTCACTCAGGTGCGGTCCCTGGTGACCGTCTTGAACCAGCTATCCGAGCATCGCTATTTCGCGCTCACGGAACGGGCGAACAGCATCAATGCTCAGGTGCGGAAAATCCTCCGTCAGGCGGTGGTCCGGCAAGATCTGCCTTTGGTCATTGCCCTGGTGGACATGCCGGTCAATGCCATTGGCGATGCCGGCGGCAAGGCCGTCAACCTGGCGAGAATTGCGCAAGAGACGGCCTTGACCGTGCCTCCGGGTTTCGTGGTCACCGCCAGCGGGTACGATCATTTTCTCAAGGCCAACCGGCTCGAGCAATTCGTCCTCGATGAGCTATCCAACCTCCCCGCAGGGGACGCGCGCCTGGAGGAGGTCAGCAGCCGCCTCGGCAAGCTCATCCTTGATGCCACCGTGCCCGAGGACCTCGCTCAAGCCTTGCAGGCACACTACGCCGCCATTGAACGAGTGCTGTATCCCGGCGTGCACCTGGCAATGCGCAGCAGTGCGGTGGGCGAAGACGCCGAGGCCTCTTTTGCCGGTCAATACCGTTCGGTTCTCAACGTGCCTGGAGATGGCTTGGCCATGGCCTATAAGGAGGTGGTCGCCAGTTCCTTCTCACCGCGGGCGATCAGCTACCGCCGCATGAACGGCATCGACCTCATTGAGACTCCGATGTGCGTCCTTGGCCTAGCCATGGTCGATGCCGCCGCCAGTGGAGTGCTCTATACCACCGACCCGGCCGGGTCCCAGGACAATGCGGTGCGAATCAGCGCCCTCTTCGGCCTGGGCGAACTGCTGGTCAGCGGACAGGGTGCGGCCGACACCCTGGTGGTTGATCGGGACAGCGGCACCATCCGCCATAAGGAGATCGCCGCCAAACGAATGCGGCTCGACGCCGGCGGCGAGGGCCTAGTGGCGCATGAGGTCACGGGGAGCGAGGCCCAGCAAGCTGCGCTCAGCGATATCCAGGCGCTTCGCCTCGCCCGGGCGGGAGTCGAACTGGAGGCGCTGTTTGGGTGCCCTCAGGACATCGAATGGGCCATTGACCGCAAGGACCGCATCTTCATCCTCCAATCTCGTCCCCTGCAGGTGGCGGTCAAGGAACCGCAGCTGGTGCATGAGCCAGAGACAGCGCCGCTATTACATGGCGGGGCCGGCGCCTCGCCGGGAATCGGGGCGGGAAAGGTCATAAAGGTTGATGAACGGACGAGTCTCTCCACCATCCCCGACCACGCAATCCTGGTCGCCA
>CAYSON010000484.1:564-2866 GCA_964432635.1 uncultured Desulfopila sp. | reverse complement strand
GACCTCTTTTACCGCCTCAACGTGGTCAGCGTCGTTATTCCCAGCCTGCGGGAAATGGCCGAGGACGTGCCGCTGCTGGTCCACCACTTTCTTGCCCTGTTCAAGAAGCAGTACCATCGGGCGGAGCTGGAAATCGCCCCCGAGGCCCTGCGTCTGCTCTATCGTCGCTCCTGGCCCGGCAATGTCCGCGAGTTGGAAAACATCGTCAAGCGCCTGGTACTGTCGGCGGTGGATGGGCGTATCGAAATCGACGCCCTTGACCCACAGGAAAACTCAGACAGAGAGCAAGCAGAAGGGAATTTTTTCACCGAACTCGACAGCCTCCCCTACAACGAGGCCAAGGCTGCCGTGATGCAGAGATTTGCCGCCGGTTATCTGCGCAACCTCCTCGCCCGCCACCACGGCAACGTCACCAACGCCGCCGCCGACTGCGGCCTGGAGCGTCAGGCCCTGCAGCGGATCATGCGCCGCTACGGCATTGTCTCGGTGGATTTCAAGACCCACCCGATGTGAGCAGAGAACCACCGCCTTTCCCCACTCGGGCAAGCTGCCGGTCATGCAACCCAGAGAGGGTGAGCACCGCCAGGATCGCCCCAAGAAGTGCCAGGCCCATGTCCGATTGGGTATCCCAGACGTAGCCCTGTGTGCCGAGAAAGGCCTCGGCCCCCTCGCCGGTGGCCAAGGCCACCCACCATTCGATCAATTCGTAGAAGGCGCTGAAAGCCAGGCAAATACAGACCACCAGGAAGTTCAGCCAACCACGACCCTGCACTACCCGCCGGCGCAGCAGAATCTCCCTGGCGAGCAGGGCGGGTACGAAGCCTTGGGCGAAGTGACCGACCTTGTCGTAGTTGTTACGCTCAGAACCCATCACGTCTTTTATGGTATCAAAGAGTGGTACCTCGGCATAGGTGTAGTGGCCGCCGACCATGAGAATGATGGCATGGACGAGAATCAATCCGTAGAGCAAGGGAGTGAGAGGGAAGGAACGGGAGGTAATGGCGAGGATGACGATGCCGATCAAGGCGGGAACCACCTCGAGAAACCAGGTGAACTGGTCCTTCGGCGCAATGCCGGACCAGATCAGGATGGAAAAGAACAATGCCAGCCAGAGATATTTCATGGGAACCTCCTCCGTCGTTTCCGTGTGCCCGCGCTCGCCCCGCCCCAGCCCAATCAGCCTTGTGATGTTTCTGGAGGAGCCGGTCGCTGCCAGCCGCGCACCCCCCAGAGCAGCGACACCAGGCCGCAGCCGGTGAGCAGCGCGGCGCAGCCGGCAACCGCGCCAATACCGCCCCATTGCCAGAGTCCGCCACCGAGCAGTACCCCGAGCATCCGGCCAATGCCGGCTACGGCGTAGAATCCGGCCATCATTGTCGCCCTGGCCTCGGGCATCAGCTCGGTGCTGAGCGAGAAGCTGGCGACGATGGTGAACTCGAAGGCGAGGAACACCACGAAGAGCCCGGCCATGGCGAGCGGCAAGGTGCGAGCGAAAAGCGGAAGGAGCAGATAGGCGCAGATGGCCAGGCAGAGGCCGAGCACGATGGCCCGCTTTGCCCCAAGCCGGTCGGCGAAGAGGGCGGTGGCAGCCTCGCCGAGAAGTTCGGCGGCACCGATGGCCACGGTGGAAAACCCAAGGGTGGCGACGCTGGTCTGGAAGTCCTGCTCGAACCAGGCGCCGTAGACCACAAAGAGCCCATCATTGGCGAGACTGATGAAAAACCCAAAAAGCAACATGCCCAGGGCGGGACGGTGCCTGACCAGCTGCGGCAGGGCGGCGAAGATCGCCGGACGCTTGCCGCCGCTGCCACCCGAGCCATGGTCCTTTTCGATCACCCAGCCCACCGCCAGCCAGCCGGCTCCACCAAGGAGGGCGAGGAGCCAGAAGGCCGCGCTCATGCCGTAGACCTCGATCAAGGCGCCGAGAGCGGGAATACCGATGAGGGTCGACCCAGCCCAGGCGGTCTCCACCAGGCCGATGATCCGTCCACGCCGCTCAAAGGTAACGTGCTTGCCGATAAAGGCCTGAATGGCCGGGTCGAAGATGATCTTGCCGAGGCTGGCGACCACCAGGCCGATGGCCAGCCACCAGAAGCTGGCGGCAAGGGCGCAGAGCAGCATTCCGCCGGCCAGAAAGCCGAGCCCACCGCGCATCATTGCCCGGTAGCCGAAGCGATCGGCGAGCGGACCGCTAAAAAGGCCGAGCAGCGAGACGGTCTGGCAGACAGCGAGAATCGAGGTGATGGCGGTAAGCGGAACTTCGAGAGTACGGCTCAGCGCCGGCGCGAAGGGATAGATAAAG
>CAYSON010000484.1:0-554 GCA_964432635.1 uncultured Desulfopila sp. | reverse complement strand
GAGCAGCAGGCGAAAAAAGAGTATCGCCACGATCTGTCGCAGCAGCTGCCGGCGTTGTCGCTCGCCGGGAAGAGCACATGTTGATTGAGGCACGAGCCACCCTCTTTTGCGCAAAAATGAAAGCCACCCAAGGTCAAAGAGCGGCCAGGATATTGCAAATCGCAGCTTCGCGCAAGCAGGGATCGATAAGGCCTTGCCGGAAAACGACGGGCAGCAAGCATTCCCTGAGCCAAAGGGGCGGCGGGAGCCCCTCCTTCATCGCCCGCTCGCCGCATTGATGTCGCTTTACCTGGCACCACTCAGCTGCCGGAGTACTTGGGCGTCCGCACGATATCGCCGGCTGCGGTGATCTCCAGGTAGCCGAGGCGCAACAAAAGCAGGGTGCCGGGGAAGATATCCTCGCCGAAGGGTTTGCGGATATCCCACTTGGCGCGAAAGAGCCCTTCCGGCAGCTCGCGGCTGTCGCTGTCGCATTCGAGGATCATCGGCAGAAAGGTCTGCTGCTCGAACTTCTTCAGCGTCCCCAGCTCCCACTCGCTTCGCGCCATGGCAGC
>CAYSON010000483.1:0-2869 GCA_964432635.1 uncultured Desulfopila sp. | reverse complement strand
ATCAATGGCCGAAACAGCCATGCAATTGGGACGGCCGTAATCATCCTTGACAAGGTTGCCGTTCATCAGCATGGGGAACGCCCTGCCGTCCTGGTGACGATGCCAAAGGGTCGTGGTCGTGAAATACCCCTCCCGCATCATGGTGGCATTGAGACCGTCCACCTCTTCCATTTGATCCCGGCTGTGAAACAGCGACAGATGTTTGCCAATCAGTTGCTCCGGCTCGTATCCATGGATGTTGGCAAAGAACCGGTTGACATACTGCAGATTGCCTTCGAGATCGGCAATTGCCTTGCCGTAAACCGCATTGTCTGCAATAGTCTTGAATCTCCTGTTCTCCTCTTCCACCTGCTTACGCTGGGTGATGTCGTTTGAGATAATCTGGACGCCGAGCGGCGTACCACTTGAATCCAATATGCGGGTGAAGGTGCTGAGGTACCAGGTAATCATCGTCGGCAGCTCGACCCTGTCCTCATACACTTGTGGCGCTTCTGAATTGATGGCCTTTTTGATCCTGTCCATGTAGACAAGCGCGGCCTCTTTGGGAAAGAGATCATGAATCGACCTGCCTGCAAAGTCTTCCGGCCTGCCGTTCATAAGCCTTGAGGCGATTTCGTTATACGAAATGACAACTCCATCTGGTGTGTAATAGCCGATGCCCAGCCCGGCAGATTCGTGCAAGAGCCGGTACTTTTCCGCGCTCTCCTGCAGTTCCCTCTCCTTTCGTTTGAGTTCGGTGATATCCAGGGCAAAACCGTCGATGACCATCTCTCCGGAGTGGCCATTGGCGGCATCGGTCGGGGTGAGACGAGCATTCATGGAAATCCACAGGGTCTCGCCGTTCTTTTTCCGTCCCTCGTACTCGAAGTGCTGTACGGTGCCCTTGGCTTTCAGTTCGGTGATAAATTGTTGCCGCCGCTTGGGATCGACATAGAATTGGTCAGCGAGATCAGTGAAAGCAGCGATTGCTTCCTCGGGGCTGACGCAGCCGACGATCCTGGCCATCTCGGCATTGACCGCCAAAGCCCTGCCCTCAAGTGTGGTGCGAAAGATGCCGAGGGGCGAATGTTCAAAAAGTTGTCGGTATTTTTCCTCGCTTTTCTGTAGTTCGAGACGACTTTTCTGCAGTTGTCGGTCGAGACTGTGGCGATGCAGGGCCATTTCCAGGGTTGCCGCCAGTTCCCGCTCGGGAACCGGCTTGATGAGGTAGCCATACGGCGCGGCAATCTTGGCCTGTTGCAAAAGTGGGTCCTGGGAAAAACCGGTCAGGAAAACGATGGGAACATCCGAGGTCTGATGGAGAATTTCAGCGGTACGGATACCGTTGATGTCCCCGGCCAATTCTATGTCCATGAGCACCAGATCGACCTGGTTGCCCTGAAGAAAGGCTATGGCTTCTTCCCCTGAGGCCAGGGGGTCAAGCACCGTGTAGCCCTGCAGGGAGATCATCCGCTGCAGGTCCATGGCGAGGATGGCATCGTCTTCGACCATAAGAATGGTTGCCTTACTCATGTCCTTTTCTCCCGTTACGCATCGAGAATGTCAGATGAAAGCGTGTTCCATCCGTCTGATCGACTTCGTATGAGCCACCCAGTTGATGTTGACCAAGCATCCGCACGAGAACAAGTCCAAGCGATTTTACCGTTTTAAAATCAAATCCTTGCGGCAGGCCTACCCCGTTATCGGCAACAGACAGGCTGACGATGTTTCCTTTGCGAGTCATGGCAACCAGAATTATATCGTCCCTCTCTGGTGTTTTCGGCCGCTCTTGGGGAAAGGCATATTTGAGGGCGTTGATTATCAGTTCATTGATGATCATGCCGCAGGGCACCGCCAGATCAAGCGGCATCTCTACCCCGAAGGCATTTATCTCACAACGGATACTCGGGGAACCGAAGGAGGTGCGCAGATGGGAAATGAGTGACTGGAGGTAATCCTGAAAATCGATTCTGGCGAGCGACTCGGAACGGTAGAGTTTTTCGTGCACGAGACTCATGGCCTTTACCCGTGAGCTGAGATCAGCCATGACGGTCTGGGCCTGTGGATTGTCCATGGCCTGACGTTGCAGGTTAAAGAGTCCGATAATGGCGGCCATGTTGTTCTTCACCCGGTGATGCACCTCGCGCAGCAGCACTTCTTTTTCAGCCAGGGATTTTTTGATAGCTTCTTCATCCCGCTTCTTCTCGGTAATATCCGTGTTTACGCCAATATACCGAATTATTTTACCTGTGCCGTCTCGCTGCGGTGCGGCCAGGCCATACACCCATGTGGTTTTCCCGCCTGGTGTCCGGAATCGATATTCAAATCCCCAATGGCCTGCGGATTCAACCATCTGCTGCCAATTGCCATAAACCATGTCCCGGTCATCGGGGTGCAGCCCGGCTATCCAGCCTGTACCGAGGGCTTCTGCCTGGGTCAGGCCCGCCATCTCGCACCAGCGCGGATTGGCATACTGGCATTGCCCCTCGGGGGTGGTGAGATAAATGCCGACCGGTGCCAGAGAAGCGAGAGTTCGGAAGCGCTCCTCGCTTTCTTTCATAAACTCTTCGGCCCGTTTGCGAAGAACAATATACCAGACCAGATCACCTAGATTTGACAGCAACTCGGTGTCTTTATCGGTATATTCCTTGGTTTTGTTGCCGACTGCAAATATTGCCACGATCCGCTGATTGCGAAACACCGGGACAACCAGCTCCCGGACCACCGGTGCGTGACCGTCCGGCATGCCCCTGCGGTGCGACAGGCCGGCATAATCATTATGGACGATCGCACGCCTTTGACGAATGCAGTCTGCCCAGACACCGGCAGCCTCCAGGTTATAGTGCAGGCCGAGGCCTTCCACCTGACAGAATGTACCTCTGGTGGCGGT
>CAYSON010000482.1:0-2876 GCA_964432635.1 uncultured Desulfopila sp. | reverse complement strand
TCGCTTTTGTTATAAAGAGCAATATAAAAATTGGTGGTGTCGATGATGGCGCCGAGGGCATGGTGGATGGTGCGAAAGAGTTCGTTCTGATTGGAGGTGACATTAATGGCATTGGCAATCTTAAAGAGGGTCGTGTTGATTTTTTCAAGCCTTTCCCGTCGCTCCGATTCTTTCTCCAGCAGGCTGATCCTTTGTTTCAGTTCCTGGTAAGTCGGTTTTTCAGCCATGCGAGTGAGAACCTTATAAAATGGGGGAGGTGGATTCTTTGTTGATCGGCAGGTGCCACCAGGCGTCCATTTATGTTATAACATATCAACCTTTATTGCCCACCTTCTTGGAGCAAATATAATAAGAGAACTTCTCAGGTAGTAAAAGCCTATTGCTTTCGTAGATCATCTTCAAGAAATAAAATGTTGTGGGGGGAAAAAGAATTACGAGCAGAGTGCATATATGATTGATGACAAACGAAAAGAAGAACAAATGTCAGTTCCTTCATCTCCCCTTGACGGGGAGCAGCGGAGGAACGGGCCTTCCGGCTCCGACCATGCCGAGCAGATTTTCCCCGTTCTTTTTGCCATTGCCGATGCGGTCAATACCACGGAGAACCTGGATGAGCTGTATCAAATGCTGCATCGCATTCTTGGCACCATCATGGATGTCACCAATTTTTTCATTGCCCTGGTCGATGGCCGAGAGCGAACCCTGCATTTCCCCTATCATGTTGATACAGTTGATAATGTTTTTCCGGTAATTAAAAATTTTGAGACCGGTACGTCGCTTACCGGCCTGGTTGTCGAAGAGCGCAGTCCTCTCCTTCTGCAGCGGGAGGCCCTGCAAAAACGCGCTTCGCAAAACGGTATACGTGGATCATTGCCCCTGGTGTGGATGGGGAGTCCGCTCCTTATCCGCGACAAAGTTGTCGGTGTCGTTGCCGTGCAAAGTTATACCGATGCCGACATGTACAGCGAAGCCGATCTGCAGATTCTTGTCGCCGTATCACAGCAGATTGCCTTGGCCATTGAGCGTAAAGCCATGGAGAAGGCCCTGCAGGAAAAAAGCGAGGAACTGGAACGGTATTTCACTCTCAGTCTCGACCTTTTGTGCATAGCCGATACCGGCGGCCATTTCCTCCGCCTGAATCCCGAATGGCAGAAAGTTCTGGGATATTCGGAAGACGAACTGCAGGGCCGGAGCTTTCTCGAATTGGTGCATCCGGATGATATGGAAGGAACCCTTGCGGCCCTTACCAGGCTCGATGCGCAGCAGGACGTATTGAATTTTACCAACCGCTATCGCTGTCGGGACGGCGGGTATCGCTGGATAGAATGGCACTCGCGTCCCCAGGGAAAACGCATTTATGCGGTGGCAAGAGACATTACCGAGCGAATTCGAGCCGAAGATGAGCTGCGGCAAAGTGAAACAACCTTTCGCAATATTGTCCAGGCCTCACCCATGGGTATACACATTTATCACCTGGAGAAGGATGACCGACTCGTCTTTATCGGCTGTAATCCCGCCGCGGACGAATTACTGAAGGTAGATAACACGAAATTCATCGGTTTGACACTTGAAGAGGCTTTCCCGCCCCTGACAAGGACAGAGATCCCCGTCCGTTATCGTCGGGCAGCCGCCCTTGGCGAAAGCTGGAAGACGGAACAGGTCGATTACCAGCATGGGGCAATTGCCGGTGCTTTTGAAGTGTGTGTTTTTCAGATGTCGCAGAATAAGGCGGCCGTGTTGTTCAATGATATTACAGAGCGGAAACGTTCGGAGGAAGAGAAGTCAAAATTGCAGCTGCAGCTGACGCAGGCGCAGAAGATGGAGTCGGTCGGTCGTCTGGCGGGAGGCGTGGCGCATGACTTCAACAACATGCTCGGCGTCATCCTCGGCCATGCGGAGCTGGCCCTGCTGAAAATTAGGCCGGACGAGCCTCTGCATGTCAACTTGGAGGAGATCAAGAAGGCCGCTGACCGTTCGGCTGAACTTACGCGCCAGCTTCTTGCGTTTGCCCGCAAACAGACTATCTCACTTAAGGTCCTCGACCTGAATGATACAGTGGAGGGAATGCTCAAGATGCTCCGCCGGCTGATTGGTGAGGATATCGATCTCCTCTGGCAACCCGGTAGAAACCTCAAGCCGGTCAAGGTCGACCCTTCGCAGATAGATCAGCTCCTTGCCAACCTCTGTGTTAACGCCCGAGACGCCATAGATGGCGTAGGTAAGGTTACCATAGAAACAGATGCAAAAACCTTTGATGAGGCCTATTGCGCCAACCACCCGGGTTCTCTGCCCGGACAATATGCCTTGCTGGAGGTGAGCGACAACGGTTGCGGCATGGACAAAAATTTGCTCAACCATATCTTCGAACCTTTTTTTACTACCAAGGAACAGGGCAAGGGAACCGGACTGGGGCTGGCATCAGTTTTTGGCATGGTCAAGCAGAACAACGGTTTTATCAACGTCTATAGCGAACCGGGCCAAGGAACGACCTTTAAGATATACCTGCCAGCACATACAGAAATAACAACCGGGGTGGTTGCAAAGGAGCCGGACCTTCCGACCGAACATGGCCACCATGAGACCATTCTTTTGGTAGAAGATGAGTCGGCAATTCTTGAAATGACCACCAAAATGCTACACAGTCTCGGTTATACCGTTGTAGTAGCCGCCACTTCCGCTGAGGCCATCCTCATGACTCATGAGCATCGAGGACGCATCGACCTATTGATGACAGATGTAGTGATGCCGGGCATGAATGGCAGGGAGTTGGCTGGTAGCCTTATTTCCATCTGCCCAGATCTCAAGCTGCTGTTCATGTCGGGCTACACCGCTAACGTCATCGCCCACCATGGCGTACTGGAAGAAGGCGTACACTT
>CAYSON010000481.1:0-2879 GCA_964432635.1 uncultured Desulfopila sp. | reverse complement strand
CCTGGCGGCTCGCGGTCATCGGGTTGTGCCCTTCAAAAAGGGTCCGGACTATATCGATGCCGGCTGGCTGCAGCTGGCGGCCGGGCGCAAGTGTTACAATCTCGATCCCTACCTGATGAGCCAGGAGGCGATTCTCCACTCCTTTGCTACCCGCGCCATTGGCGAGCGCATCATCGTCGAGGGCAATCGCGGTCTTTTTGACGGGGTCAATGCTCATGGTGGCTATGCCACCGCCGACCTCGCCAAGACGCTCGGCTTGCCGGTGGTTCTGGTGGTTGATTGCACCAAGACCACGCGCACCGTGGCCGCCATGGTCCTCGGCTGCCGCCATTTCGACAAGGAACTCGATATTCGCGGCGTCATCCTCAACCACATTGCCACCGAGCGCCAACGCTTGCTGGTGACCGAGGCGGTGCAAACCTATGCCGGAGTGGAGGTGCTGGGAGCCGTGCCGCGCCTCAAGCGCGATATCTTTCCCATGCGTCACCTCGGCATGATTCCCCACCAGGAGTACCATGGCAGCCACGAGGCCATTAGCACCCTGGCCGAGCTGGCGTCGTCGTCGATTAACCTGCAACGGTTGCAGGAGGTGATGGCGGAGCTGCCACAGCATACCGACCTGACGGCCCAGGCATCCCCGGAGAAGGCCGCCTTGGTGCGCATTGGCGTGCTTCGCGACGCTGCCTTCCAGTTCTACTATTCCGAAAACCTCGAGGCCCTGGAACGGGCCGGCGCCTCCCTGGTCTTTGTTGATGCCATGAGGGATGAGCGATTGCCGGACCTGGACGGTCTCTACATCGGTGGAGGCTTCCCTGAGACCGGGGCCGGCGCCCTGGCCGCCAATAGCTCCTTTCGCAGGTCGGTCAAGGAGGGTGCCGACCATGGCCTGCCCATCTATGCCGAATGCGGCGGACTCATCTACCTGGGAGAGTCGATCGTCCTTGACGGCGGCGAGTATCCTCTGACGGGGATTTTTCCGGTGCGCTTTGCCATGTCGAAAAAACCCCAGGCGCACGGCTATAGCATCTTCACCGTTGATCGCCCCACCGGTTTTTACAACCTCGGCGAGGAGGTCAAGGGCCACGAGTTTCGCTATTCACAGGTGATTGAATGGCGCGGCGGCGAGGAGCAACTGGTTCTCAAGATGCTGCGCGGCACCGGCTTTGCCGGGGGCAGGGACGGCCTGAGCTATAACAACGTTCTCGCCCTCTACACCCATATCCATGCCGAGGGTAACCCCGGGTGGGCGACCACCTTTGTCGCCCATTGTCTTGCCTGCCGCAGAAAGGAATAAGCGCGGGACCCTCAATGGGCGGGATTGGTGCCCAGTACCTTGCGGTAGATCTCTTCCTGCAGCTCCTCGCTGGGAGCGGGATCGACCCAATGGATAAAGGATTCGGTGACCCGCATATAGCTGCCATTATCCTCTTTGCACTTGGCACAGATGCTGGTGGCCTGATCACGGTACATGATGACCTTTGAGGCAGGTTCGCCGTCCTTGGCCACCGCCGCCATCTTGCGACAGCCGCATTCGAGGCGGAGCACTACGACCCCGATACCGTCCGGGCTGCCCTCCAAGATCCCCGCGATCATCGCCTGTTCGTATTTCTCGGCCTTGAGGGTCTTTTTACTCTTTTTTTCTTTCATAGCGCTGGTGTTGATCTCTTTGGGTATTGAGGATTGAGTAGGGTCGGAACGATGGTGTCGACCGGTGGCGGAGCGAAGCGCCACTATAGCGAAGAAAACGGCGAACGGTCAAGTTCGATATCCCGCCGATGGCGGTGGGCGGGAAGATGTTTATCGTGTAACAACATGATATTATATGTAATATATCAATATTTTCCTCGAGTGAACCCCGTCTTTGGCTTAGCCGTTTTTGCTTGACAAATTTTCGGCCGTGAATTACAGCATAGAGCACAAAACGCTGGTTCGGGCTGATAATCGAACGTACAACTCAGTATTGCCAATACTTTTTTAATTTCATTTCTGGAGGTAGACCATGTTTGAAGTAATCGTCGATAAAGATAAGTGCAGCGGTGATGAAGAGTGCGTAGCGGCTTGCCCGGCGCAGGTATTTGTCATGGAAGATGGCAAGGCCGAGCCTGCCGAGGCCGATGAGTGTCTCGGTTGTGAGACCTGCGTCGAAGTTTGCCCGGAGGGCGCCATCACCGTAAACGAAATCTGATTTCGATTGCTGGTATATTTTCCAACAAGCCCATTTCCCTGAGCGGGGAAATGGGCTTGTTCGTTTCTGCTGGGAGGGGGCCTTGCCGTGCGGCTGAGACGTTTTAAACCGGGGGTGCGGCCGGCAACGCTGTTGCTTGCCTCCGCCGGTCTGTGGACGGGGATCGGTGTTATGCTCCTCGGCAAGGGCTGCTATCGCCTCGGCGTGCTGCCGGAACAGGGCCTGTGGCTCCTGCCCCTGGGGATCCTCGCCGGGACGCTGAAATCGTCTATTATTCTCGATGCTGTTGCGCGGCATGGCATCACCCGGCTGAGCCGATTTTCCGATGCCACCTGTCTCGGAGCGGTGTACTCATGGAAAACCTGGATATTGGTGTTGTGCATGATGGCCTTGGGTGGTATTTTGCAACGTTCTTCTTTTCCCCCGCAGATCCTGACACTGTTTTCCCTTACCATCGGTTGGGCCTTGCTCTTTTCCAGCAGATTCGCCTGGAGTGCCTGGCGAAAAGGGCAACGAGCTTGCCAATAGTCCTGCAATGAACGAACAGTCTTTTAATCGCGTCACTATTGACCAAGCCGCTTTGCGCCAGAACTACCGGACGGTCAAGCAACTGGCCGGCGGCGGGCGCCCGGTGATGGCCATGGTCAAGGCCGACGCCTATGGTCACGGCATGGTGATTGCCGCCCGCGCTTTT
>CAYSON010000480.1:0-2883 GCA_964432635.1 uncultured Desulfopila sp. | reverse complement strand
CGCTGGCCCGGCGGGAAAGTGTCCCTATGGCCGAGGTTGTTGCGGGGATCGGCCACCATCACCCCGTCGGTGGCCTCCATAATCTCGTCGATCTCGTTGAGGATGGCTGCCCGCTCGATCTTGGCAATGATGAAAGGCGTATAGCCCATGCTGGCCGCAGCCTGGCGTACGGCAAGGATATCGGCGGCATCGTTGACAAAGGACTGGCTGATGGCATCCACTCCGTTTTCCAGGGCAAACTGCATGCAGGTGCGGTCGTGGGCGGTGAAGGCGGAGATACCCAAATCGATACCCGGCAGGTTGATCCCTTTTTTCGAGCGCAGCCGGCCGCCGACCAGTACATGGCAGTGGACCTCCACCCCTTCGATGGTTTCGACCTGCACTTGGATAAGGCCGTCGTTGATGAAGAGAATGTCGCCGGGGGAAACCGCCCGGGGCAGTTCCTTAAGCGTCACTGAGACCCGCTCGCTGCTGCCGATGATGTTTTCGGTGGTCAGGGTGAAGCGGCTGCCGATGATCAGATCCACCGGTTCCTCGGCCAGGGTGCCTATACGGATCTTGGGCCCAGGCAGATCGGCCATGATCGCTACCGGGCGGTTAACCTTTTCGGCGGCCTGACGGATGCGGCGGATGGTGTCGCCGTGCAGGCGGAAATCCCCGTGGGAAAAGTTAAGCCGGGCAATGGTCATGCCGGCGATGAGCATCTGCTCGAGCATTTCCGGCGAATCCGAGGCCGGGCCAATGGTACAGACAATCTTGGTTTTGCAGGGTGGAAGTGTTGGGGCGTTGAACATGTGATCCTCAGGGAAGTGAACAATGTCAGAGGTACGCTGATGGGCGTTTTCTGTTTCTTGCGCCCAGGTCTGGACGTTGCTCCCCCTCAGGTCGGAGAGGGGGAGCAACCGGAGATTGCCGCCGATTGATCAAGTCGGTCAGGACCGATGTGAAGAACCGGCGGACCTCAGCCTAAATCATCAGAGTCATTTACACAACCCTTGTTAAATCCTATCAATCAGGCCGTCTGCTTGGCAGCAAGCGCTTCCTTGATCTCGAAGGTCTCCAGCTTGCCATTGATACCACGTTTTTTCTGCCATTTATCAACAATGATAACAGCGATCGGGCACATGATTGCAGTTGACAGGGTAGAAATAGAGATCTGTAATGAGGCGATAGAGACAAGGTCTTTGTATTGCTGGGCTTCAGCCGCGCTCATCATGCCTGAACCAACAGCCACGGCGGCTGCAGCGGCGATGGCGGCAGGCGTGCCGACTGCGTTTCCTGCTGTTGAGGCTTCTGCCCAAGGAGCGATATAGCTCTTCTCGCGGAACATCCAAAACCAGAAATGGCCGGTCGCACCCGTCAGCAGTACCGTCATGACGCCCAGCGCTAGACCGGCGACGACAACTGTCGGATTGAAGAACGTTGCCAGGTTCATCCCGGCACCCAGAGCAAAGGCAAAGAAGGGAACGGGAATCTTCTCACCGGGTTTTAAAAAGTCACGCATTTCAGGATCCAAATTACCGATCAGCATGCCGATTGCAATGGGGAGCAGGACGGCAATGAAGGCAATGATCGGGAAGTTGGAACCGAGCATGCCAAGCGCCATCAGGGTAAAGAACGGACCGTCATTCAAGGAGAGCACGGACAAACCGCCAAGATCGGAACGGCTGCCGAACTGTCCGGTCAGTGCACCATACATACCTCCGTTTCCGTTGGTCACGGCGGCGATGATCGTCATCGCTGACAAACCAAGAAAACCGTTGAACATATCGCCGGACATGGTGCCCCACAGGAGGCCAAGACCCAAGCCCACGAAGTACTTGGAAGTGGTAAGAATAATCCCCTTTTTCATAGCAACGCCACCAACCCGCAAATTCATCTGGCTGCCGGCGCAGAACAGAAACATGGCGATCAAGGTAAGAAAACCAGTTTTAAAGAGCGCCTCGGAGAAGCCGCCGATACGGAGAAATTCGTAAACTCCAGGCTTGAACGGCGAGACTCCGATGGACTTCAGAAAGTCCATGATGAAAGGTATGTGCATTTGATCAATGGTGTTGAGCAAGGCTCCCAGGAACAAAGGCACCACCATCATTCCGCCTGGAACTTTCTCGATTGTTCGCTTGATTTGCATATTGCCCATACCCTCCATGATTTCTTTGGTTAAGTTAATCCGGTAACTTCTCTGAAATATGTTTGCCATGCTTTCAACCATCTGCCTTTTTGCAGGAAGAATGCACCGTAAGAGCAATCTTGGTCGTCAGCAGAAGAGGGTTAGGCAATAAAAATGCCAAATGTATAAATCTAATGATTACGGATTATTGAAAAATAGGTGAGTTACCTTGTGATGTGAATTGCTACGTTGATGATGTATTTTGCACCAAAAGAGCCCGTCTGGGTGTTTACACGTCAACGCATGGCATGGCCTCCTCCTATAGCTTGCACTGGAGGAGTTGACAGACCCTGTATGCGTCCGCCTCCAAGGGTCCTTCGGATGATACGGCAGCATTGTCGGACTGTCTTTTGACTAGGAATATTTGAGAAAGTCCTCAAAAGGAAAACCGTCCAATATTGCAGCCCTTATACTATGTGCAAACCGAGACATTGCGTTGCATCGCGCAACACCACGCAAATGGGACGTGGTCGGTCAGTTGCCACATAACCATAGCTAATCATTTGATATCAACATGTTGTGTTGTGTGGCAAGCTTATTGCTAGTCCCTGTTCAGTCGACTCTCGCTTTACGTTGTATGGATGATGGCGCACATACGTGAAACCCTGCTGTAAAAAGAATTCTTATGTAAGAGGAGAATACCATGCCGAAGTTTGCTGCAAATCTCACCATGCTGTTCAACGAGTTTGATTTTACGGATCGTTTCAAGGCGG
>CAYSON010000479.1:0-2887 GCA_964432635.1 uncultured Desulfopila sp. | reverse complement strand
GCCTACCTCGGACCGCTGATCAACGCCGAGACTCGGCGCCTCTCCGCCTCGGCCTACCTCGGCGCCCGCTACGCCTGGACCGAGGTGTTAAAGAGGCCGGCAGCGGATTTAAAATTCAAGGTGAGTTGGATCGGCTTCTGGTTCAATATCCCCGGAGTCACCTCCGATCCGACTCTGGTTACCAATAGCTTCTTCGACAGTGGCCACGACGTGGTTATCTCCGGCATCGATACCACCGAGGCCCTGGTGGTCGCCGGACAGCGCAATAAAGACGGCAAGGCGGTGTGGGCTATTCCCTACGATTACCAGAACGCCTGCGCCGCGGCACCCGACGCCTGTCTCGGCGTGCCCTATTTCAATTGGATTCCCGGCTACACCAAGCTGATCGGCGAGGCCATGAACGGCAAGTGGCAGCAGCAGTTCCTCTGGCTCGGCCCCAACTGGCAGGCGATCAACGACCTCAGCACCAGCTCGATCGGCTTCATGCCCGGCAAGGCGCTGCGCCCTGAAAACGAAAAAGCCCTGGGCGAGTTCCAGAAGGCCTTGGCTGGCGGCCTCAACCTCTTTACCGGCCCACTCAACTTCCAGGACGGAACCCCCTACCTCTCCGCCGGCATCGTCGCCACCGACGAACAGGTCTGGGATCTGCCGCAACTGCTGCAAGGGATGGAAGGGGCAAGCAAGTAAGTAAGCAAGTGAGGGGGAGGAGTACTGCCATAACAGCCCTCCCCTCACGCCTCACTCTTCACCCCTCGCTCTTCACTCTTCACCCTCACTCCCATGCTCGAACTGATCAACATCCATAAGAGCTTTGGTCAACTGCAAGCCCTCGACGGAGTCAGCCTGGTGGCCCACGAAGGGATCATCCACGGGTTGATCGGTGAAAACGGTGCCGGTAAATCGACCCTGATGAAGGTGCTCACCGGTTTTGTGCGCGGCAGCTCCGGCGAGATCCGCCTGCGCGGCAACCACGTTCATCCGGCAGGTCCCCGCGACGCCCTCTCCCTGGGCATCGGCATGCTCTATCAGGAACCGCTCGATTTCCCCCAACTGTCGGTGCTCGACAACTTCATGGCCGGGCAAAAGACCTTTTCCCCTGCCGCTGCCCGCAGGCGTCTCCTTGACCTGGCAGGCAACTTCGGCTTTCACCTTTCTCCCGATCTCCCGGTGGGCGAGTTGACCGTCGGCGAACGGCAGCAACTGGAATTGCTGCGCTTGATCGACAGCGGCGCCCAGGTGCTGATTCTCGACGAACCAACCACCGGCATCTCTGAAGAACAACAACACCTCCTCTTCTCCGCCCTGCATGTACTCAAGGCCAAGGGGGCAACCATTCTTCTCGTTTCCCACAAGCTTGAGGATATCGAAGCCCTCTGCGATAGAGTGACGGTGCTGCGCCACGGCCGAGTCGCCGCCCAGCGGGTCCGTCCCTTTGACCGCGACGATATGCTGCGAGCGATGTTCGACACCCTGCCGGAGCGACCAGGCGAGCTACCCACGGCCCCCGCAGGCACCCCGCTCGTCACCGTACAACAGGCCTCCATCGGCAGCGGCAGGGCCGCTTTGCGCCGCATCTCGCTCACCATAGGGAGCGGTGAAATAGTCGGTCTGGCCGGCATCGAAGGCAGCGGCCAGGCGACCTTTCTCAAGCTCGCCTGCGGCCTGATGACGCCTTCATCAGGAGAGATCCACCTTCTCGGGAGCGTCAGAACATCAAGGTCGACAGCGGTCTTGCAGCCCGGCACCGTCTTCCTCCCCGCTGATCGCCTTGCCGAAGGACTCTTTCCCTCCCTGACCCTGCGCGAACACCACCTCCTCACCACCCCCGGCAAAGCACTGCTCAGCGCCGCCGCAGGCCTCAACGAGACCAAACGGGCCATAGAGTTGCACGCCATCAAGGGCGAGCCGCATCACCTCGTGGAGGAACTCTCCGGCGGTAACCAGCAGCGCCTCCTGCTCTCCCTGATACCGCCCGGGACGCGGCTTGTTCTCATGGAAAATCCCACCCGCGGTCTTGATGTGCAATCAGCCGCCTCCACCTGGGACCTGCTGCGCCGCCTGGCCAAAAACGGGGCGGCGATCGTCTTCGCCTCTGCCGATCTTGAGGAGCTGATGGCTCAGGCCGGCCGCATTCTCGTCTTTTTCAACGGCACCATGGTGCTCGACACCCCGTCTTCGGCCACCAGCTATGTGCAGCTGTCCCGCGCCATCACCGGTCAGGTCGACAGCCAAAGGTCAACGTGAGCTCGTCCTTCAACCGTCAAATTCGCTCCCCCCGCCCATGACCCCTTCCCTTTTACGACATGCGCCGCTCCTCAGCAAAGGCACCAGCCTTTTCTGTATCGCCACCCTTGCCCTCGGCGCGGTCAGTCTGCTGTTGCTCGCCCTCGGCATCAGCCCAGCCACCATTGCCGTGACTCTCGCCAAGGGCTCGGTCCTCTCCTGGCAGAAATTCGGCCATGTCCTCTCTATCTGGACCCCGCTGCTCCTCTGTTCCTGCGGCCTGCTGTTCACCTTCCGCGCCGGACTGTGGAACATCGGCATCGAGGGCCAGATCGTCGCCGGGGCCATCGCCGCCACTTCCCTGCTCCGCCTCGGCAATCTTGGCCTGCCGCCTTCCCTGATAATCGCCCTGGCCATGTTTCTCGCCTGTCTTGGCGGTGGCCTGTGGGCGGCTTTGGCCGGTTTGTTGAAACGTCATGGCGGCGTTAACGAGATTTTCGGCGGGCTTGGACTCAATTTCGTCGCTCAGGGGCTGATCCTCTGGCTGATCCTCGGCCCCTGGAAACGGGCGGGCATCGCTTCAATGAGCGGCACCGATATGTTCACAAAAGAGCTGTGGCCGTACACCCCCCCCGGCTGGCGCCTCGCCCCCGTGGCCCCGGCC
>CAYSON010000478.1:0-2888 GCA_964432635.1 uncultured Desulfopila sp. | reverse complement strand
GTGCCGAGGTTGGCCTTATTGCCCTCGCCAGCAGTGATGACGGTGCCATTTTTAGTGAAATTGATGACCGTGGCGTCACTGTGCTTCATGTTGATGGAGCCAAGATTCGAGGTATTGTTGGCCCCGACGGCGATGTTGGTGGAATTGCCTTCGGCCCGGTTGATGACAATCCCCTCGATGGATTTGACTTTGATCGATCCGGTATTGGCGACGTTGTTCTCGCCGATGGCGATGTTCACCTTATTGTTGCCTTCCGTCTGGTTGATGACGGTGGCGTCAGTCGCCGCACCAAGGGTCGGCTGCAGAAGAAAAAGAGCTCCGGCCACAACATATATCATCTTTTTCATGACATCACCTCACTGTGCGCTGTTTGAGACTTCCACGCCGCCACCCCACGACAGACAACAACGTCAAGTCCTCCCACTACTATAACACATCTTCTCTTCGAGGATAAGGAAAAGCACCAAAAAAAACCAGCCGCCGCGGTGTTGGCGCAAGTAACGGAGAGCTCAGCGCGTCTTGGTGAGGACCACTACGGCAACAATGACCAGGGTGGCCCCCAAGGTCTGCAGAGAACCGAGGGTTTCTCCGAGAAAGAGATAGGCAAGCAAGAGCGTCACCACCGGTTCCAGAGTTGACAGGGTCGAGGCATCGCCCGCCCCGAGATGGCGCATGCCGGCGAAGAAAAAGACGATGGGCATGAGGGTGGAGAAGATGGCGATGGCCACCACCGCAATCCAACCGTCGGGGCTCTGCGGCGGTTGCGGTCCTTCAAGCAGCATGGCGCAGCCGAAGACCAGGGCGGCAGCGATCATGATGATGCACCCGGCACTATTGGCACCGGTGCGGCCGCTCACGCCCTCGCCGACGAGAATATAGACGGTATAGACCACCGCCGCCCCCACGCCGAAGGCGATGCCGAGTGGTGTTCCCGCCAGTCCGTCGGAAACGGTGAGCAGGATGCCGAAAAGCGACAGCAGGGCAAGCAAAGACTTGCCGAGCGTCAACTTCCTCCTCCCCAGCAAGGCCGAGGCAACGATGACCAGAGCCGGATAAAGGTAGAGCAGGAGGGCGGTTAACCCGGCGGTGGCGTGGTGCAGGGCGGAGAAAAAGCAGAAGGCTTGGCCGGCGTAGCCAATCGCGCCCATTCCCAAGAGAATGAGGAGATCTCGCCCTCGTGGCCAAGGTTGGCGCAGCACCGTCATGAGCAGCACCATCAGTGAACCGGCAACGAGAAAACGGATGAAGAGCACGGTGGCGGTGGAGGCACCGGAGGCAAAGGCGATCTTGCCGAGGATGGCCATGGCGCCAAAGCCGATGGCGGAACAGCAGACAAAAAAGGCGCCGAGCAGGCGCGATTTGGGGCGATGCATAGAGTCGCCATTGAATAAAAGGGAAAGATTGTTGATCCCAACCACGACGGCCGGCTTTTTATCACCACCTATTTACCGGGAGCACGTCAACAAGACAATGCCTTTTACGCCTCGTTAGTTTCTCCGTGACGCCTCAAGAAGTAACTTTTCTTGCAGGGGGATTTGCAATTCCACGGAGGATTGCTATAGGATTCTATAACGGTCAGTGCCCATGACGGGACGGATATAAACTTCCAAGGAGTGCGAAGTGTTAGCTTTATTTCGTGCTATAGCGCTGCGGTGGCGCTTACGTCACCACCGATCGCCCCTGAGACATGGGGGCGTTGTGTCGTCAACAGTCACTGTTGTCGCCACCGCTCTACTTTTGCTGACCTTCGCCGCTCAAGGTCAAGGGGCGGTGAAGATTTTCGAACACAAAGTCGATCAACCTTTCTCCGGCAGTCAATCCCCCGACGACGCCTACATGGCGGCGATGACTAGGGCCAAGTTCGAGGTACTGGAACGAGCCGGCACGTATTTGGAAAGCCTCAGCGAAGTAGAAAACGCCATTCTTACCCGCGACGAGGTCACCGCACTGGCCGGAGGCATCCTCACCACCGAGGTGGTGCACAAGGCAAACTACGCCAACGACAAGACTTTTGGCATCCTGTTGACCACCCGCATCGAGGTCAACAGCGATTTCCTCAAGCAGCGCATGGACAAACTACTGCAAGACCGCTCCCTGCTGCAGAAATACAACGAAATTCAACAGCGCGAGCACGAACTGCTGGAAAAAATCAAAAAACTCGAAGAAGCCAACCGCTCGACATATAACAGTTCTTCCCAAGCCGCCACACTGGGCATGGAATTCTCGGCAATGAGCGCTGCTCTCTCCGCCAGTCAGTGGCTGGAAAAATCCTACACCCTGTGGAGCAACGGTCGTTTCAATGATCCTCCCGCCGCCATCGAGCACCTTGGCAAGGCCATTGATCTCGATAACAAAAACCCGCGCACCTACAACAGCCGGGCGGTGGCCTATCTCAACCTGGAACGCTTCAAGGAAGCGGAAGGCGACCTGGACACCGCTCTGCGGCTCAACCCCAGTTACGCCGACGCCCATAACAACCTGGGCAGCCTGCACTATCGCCGCGGCGACTTCAAAAAGGCGGTCAATGCCTATACCCTGGCGCTCAAATATCAGCCGGAACTGGTTGAGGCCATTCTCAACCGGGGCATGGCCCTGCGCAAGCTGTTCCAGTTCGAGCGAGCCTTCAACGACTTTCGGCGCGCCATGATCCTCTCCCCCACCGCCTTCAACAAGAGTAGCGATGCCGGCTCGCTGGTGGAGTTGAATGATATAGAAATGATGTGCAATAAATCACAAACCGCCTGTCGTATGGGCCTGTGTTCCTCACTCAATTTTCTTCAGGAACGCGGTTTCTGTGCGCAGGGCAAACCGTCCAGGATCAACATTCACGATAGGGTAGTCCATGAACAGCAATAGCGCACGCCGGACCGGATTGACCGTCGTTCTCG
>CAYSON010000477.1:0-2904 GCA_964432635.1 uncultured Desulfopila sp. | reverse complement strand
GGTCAGCACCTCCATGCCCTGCCCATCTGGCCCCTGCCAGTAGCTGGCGTCGACATACTCGGCCATCTGTCACGTCGCGATGAGTGTTAGAATCTCAGTCGAGAATCTGACTGAGAAAGAGTTTGGTGCGGTCGTGTTGCGGGTTGTTGAAGAACTCCTCCGGGGTGTTCTGTTCGAGGATCTCGCCGCCGTCCATGAACATGACGCGGTGGGCGACGCTCTTGGCAAAACCCATTTCGTGGGTGACCACCAGCATGGTCATGCCGTCCTGGGCCAGGCTGATCATTACCTCCAGAACCTCCTTGACCATCTCCGGGTCAAGCGCCGAGGTGGGCTCGTCGAAGAGCATGACGTTCGGTTTCATGCACAGGCTGCGGGCGATGGCGACCCGCTGCTGCTGCCCTCCCGAGAGCTGTCCCGGAAACTTCTTGGCCTGTTCGGCGATGCGCACCTTTTCCAGGTAATACATGGCGGTCTCTTCTGCCACTTTCTTCGGGGTTTTGCGCACCCATATCGGACCCAGGGTGAGGTTTTCGAGGATGGTCAGGTGCGGGAAGAGGTTGAAGTGTTGGAAGACCATGCCCACTTCGGCGCGGATTTTCTCGATATTCTTGAGATCGTTGGTGAGTTCGGTGCCGTCGACGACGATGCGTCCGCGCTGGTGCTCCTCGAGGCGGTTGATGCAGCGAATCAGTGTCGATTTGCCCGAGCCCGAGGGGCCGCAAATGACGATGCGCTCCCCGCGCTGCACCGAGAGGCTGATGTCTTTGAGAACATGAAACTCCCCGTACCATTTGTGCATATTTTCGATGGTAATGATCGGGAGGCTGTCGGCTTGCTGCGTGGCTGATGCTGGGATGGTCATCGGTCTATCCTGAGTCTTTAGATCATATGGAAAAAAGGTGCCTCAATGGCCGGTGTCCAGTTCCTTCTCGAGCCTTCTGCTGTAGTTGGACATGGCATAGCAGCAGAGAAAATAGACCAGGGCGAGAAAGAGGTAGGCCTCGGCAGAGAAGCCCATCCATTTAGGGTCGGTAAGCGTTGTCTGCGTGGTTTTCAACAAATCGTAGAGGGCGATAATCACCACCAGCGAGGTGTCCTTGAAGGCGGAAATAAGGATCGACACCGACGGCGGAATGACGATCTTCAAGGCCTGGGGCAAAATGACCAGGCGCATGGTCTGGAAATAGTTGAGACCAAGCGACTCCGCCGCTTCGTATTGGCCACGATTCATGCCCTGTAGGCCGCCGCGCACCACCTCGGCGATATAGGCGGCGGTAAAGAGGATGATCGCCACCTGAGCCCGCAGGATCTTGTTGAGGGTCACGCCTTCCGGGAGAAAGAGGGGAAAGACCACCGATGACATGAACAGCATGCTGATCAGCGGCACGCCGCGGATCAGCTCGATATAAACAACGCTGAAGGATTTGATCACCGGCATTTCCGACTGGCGGCCGAGAGCGAGCAGCACGCCGAAGGGATAGGCGGCGGTGAGGCCGAAGACGGAGAGCAGCAGGGTCAGCGGCAGGCCGCCCCAGTTGTCGCTTTCCACCTCGGTCAACCCGAACAGGCCGCCCTTGAGCAGAAGGCCCATGGTCAACAGGCCGACCATCCAGGAATACAGCAGGGCCTTGCCCCAGAACCGCCGATTCTGGCTGATGAAAAGCAGGCTAATGAGCAGGACCACCGCCAGCAGTGGCCGCCATTGCAGGTCGTGGGGATAAAAGCCGAAGAGAATGAAGCGGATGTTGCTGGTGATTACCGACCAGCAGGCGCCGTCGGCGGCCTTGCACTGTTCACTGCTGGTGAACCAGCTGCTGTCGATCAGGGCCCATTTAAAAAAGGGTGGCAGGCTCGACCAGAGCAGGTAGAACACCGCCAGAGTCAGCAGGGAGTTGAGCCAGCCGTTGAAAAGATTGGCACGCATCCACCCGACCACGCCGATGGAGGTGGCCGGGGGCCGCATCATCGCCCCGCCTTTTCCGCTCTCAGTCAAGGTGGCCATTAGCGCTCCACAATTGCGATTTTCTTGTTGTACCAGTTCATCACTGCCGAGGTGCTGAGGCTGAAGAAGAGGTAGGCGATCATGATCAGGGCCACGCCCTCGATGGCCTGGCCGGTCTGGTTGATGGTGGTGCCGGCAACCGAGACGAAGTCGGGATAGCCGATGGCCACCGCCAGCGAGCTGTTTTTGGTGAGGTTGAGCATCTGGCTGGTCAGCGGCGGGACAATGACCCGCAGGGCCTGGGGGAGGATGACCAGATTGAGCACGTGGGCCGGCTTGAGGCCGATGGACATCGCCGCCTCACGCTGCCCCTTGCCCACCGACTGGATACCGGCACGCACCACCTCGGCGACAAAGGCCGAGGTGTAGAGCACCAGGCCGAGGAGCAGGGCGGTGAATTCCGGGCTGATCAACAACCCGCCCTTGAAGTTGAAGCCGGTGAGTCTAGGTACGTTCATCTCCGTGGGGGCGCCGCCCAGCCACCAGGCAAGCAGCGGCAGGCTGACCAGGAGCCCTATCGCCACCTGCAATACCGGGAAATACTGACCACTGGTCTCCTGGCGCTTGGTCGCCCACTTCTTGATGAAAAAAATAAGTGCAGCGGCAACGAGGAAGGCGATGCCGGCGTAGAGGTAGGCCTGGTGGGCTTGGGGAATGCCGAACATCAGGCCGCGATTGCAGAGAAAGAGCCCCGGTATGGGGTTGAGTGCCTGGCGCGGTCCGGGGAGAAGTTCATAGAAAAAGGCATACCAGAAAAACAGTTGCAGCAGGATGGGGATGTTCTGGAAGACCTCTATGTAGATCGCCGATAGCCTGGCCATCAGCCAGTTGCTCGACAACCGGGCGATGCCGAGAATGGTGCCGAGCAGGATGGTCAGGACAATGCCGATAAAGGAGAC
>CAYSON010000476.1:0-2929 GCA_964432635.1 uncultured Desulfopila sp. | reverse complement strand
GCTGAAAGCATCTAAGCGGGAAGCCTACTTCAAGATAAGATATCCCATGGTGTAAGCCATCTGAAGGCTCGTGGTAGACTACCACGTTGATAGGTCGGATGTGGAAGTGCAGTAATGCATGCAGCTTACCGATACTAATCAGCCGTGCGGCTTATCCATATTTTTTCGATTAGACAACTTACTGAATACTCTACTATTCGATTATCACTGTTTTATAGTGAGCTGTGAGGTGTAAGATGTGAGGTCTACCGCTTAAAGCGGTTTCTACAACCCCTCATCTTCTCCCCTCGCCCCTCACTCACCGCTTTTCGGCGGTCATAGCGAAGAGGATCCACCCGTTCCCATTCCGAACACGGAAGTTAAGCTCTTCAGCGCCGATGGTACTGCACGGGTGACTGTGTGGGAGAGTAGGTCGCCGCCGATTCCTTCTACGGCCCGGGATTATCACTAATCCCGGGCCGTTTCTTTTTGCCCCTCTCCCTTCTATTCTTCTGTCTTCTGTCCTCTGTCTTCTGTCCTCTGTCCTCTGGCTTCCCGCTTCTGCTCATGGTATTGTCTCGCAGTAACCTCATCTTTCCCGCCCTTCCCCACAGCCTCCCGAGCCGGTAATGGATTTTCCCAGCCTCACATCGCCCGTTATGTCCCTGCTTCGGCAAACCGCTCCCCCGCTCCGGGCGGTGGCCTTGCTCCTGGCGCTGTTGCTGCTGGAAAATCTCACCGCCCTTCTTTCACCCTGGCTGGCGGGGAGGTTTTCCGAAACCCTGCTGTCGGGGGGCACTTCCGCCCCCATCGGCTACAAGCAACTCCTCCTCTTGTGGCTGGCCCTGCTCTTTTTCCAGGCGCTTGTTTCCTACTGCAACCGTATCGTCTCGGCCAAGAACAGCGAGCGTATGGTCGCCGATCTTCGTCAGCTGCTCTACGCGCACCTGCAAGCCCTGCCCATCTCCTTTTTCCACCAGCGCAAACACGGGCAAAATCTCTCCCTGCTCTCCTACGACACCTCGATCATCGGCACCTTCGTCAGCAACACCCTGATCAGCCTGCTCCCCCACTGCCTGACTGCCCTCGGTGCCCTGGTCTGCATGATGCTCATCAGTCCCGGCCTGGCCGCCCTCTGCGCCCTGCTCATTCCGCTCTTTATCGTTCTTACCAAGGTTCTCGGGAGAACAACCCGCCCGCTCAGCCGCGAATTGATGCAGCGCTATGAAAACCTGCACAGCATCGCCGAGGAGAATCTCTCCTCCATCCCGCTGATCAAGTCCTTTACCCGGGAAACCGATGAGCTGGAAAGATTCCGCCTCGGCAACGAAGAGCTCTTTACCGCCTCGACCGAGTACAACAAGGCCCAATCACAGCTGGCGCCGATCACCGGCTTTCTCTCCGGGGCGATGATCATCCTCTTCCTGCTCCTCGCCGGGGACCGCTTGCTCGCCGGCTCACTGACCACCGGCCAGTTGATCAGCCTCTTTCTCTACGGATTGCTGCTCACCCGCCCGCTCAGCTCGATGGCCGCGGTTTATGGGCAAAGCCAGCGGGCTCTTACCTCGATACGCAGGCTGGCCGACGTCCTCGGCGAAAGCCCCGAACAGCACGATCTCGGCCGACCGCTGCCCAAGGTTCAAGGAGAGATCAATTTTGACGGGGTCGGTTTTGCCTATCCCGGCCGCAGCCCGCTCTTTACCTCTCTCAACCTCACGATCGAGGCAGGCCAGACCATTGCCATCACCGGGCTCAACGGCTCGGGGAAAAGTACCCTGGTGCACCTGCTCCTGCGTCTCTTCACTCCGGACCACGGGCGAATTTCTATCGACACCATCGATATCGCCACCGTCTCCCTGGAGAGCCTGAGAAAACAGATCGGCCTGGTGCAGCAAAGCGTCCTCCTGCGCAACAGTACCGTGCGCGATAACCTCCTCTTCGGCAAGGCCGATGCCTCCGAGGCCGAGCTGATCCGTGCCGCACAGGCCGCCCATGCCTATGAGTTCATCGTCGCTCTGCCCGAGGGTTTTGAAACCATCATCGGCGACCGCGGCGTCAAACTCTCCGGGGGCCAGAAACAGCGCCTCTCTTTAGCCCGGGCGCTGCTCAAAGACCCGCCCATCCTTATTCTCGATGAGGCCACCGCCATGTTCGACCCGGAGGGAGAAAGCAGCTTCATTCGTGATAACCTCCAGGCGCTTGGCGAAAAGACGGTGCTGATCATCACCCACCGCCCCGCCACCCTGGCCCTGGCCGACCATATCTATACCCTTGACAAAGGCCATCTGGTTTTACAGAAGTGACTGCTTTGCAAAGAGCCGCACATTTGTTATAAGGGGTGCAGCGATAGCCCCAGTTGTTACCACCAGCACATCTTGAGCAGCCAGCAACCATGCACCGTTCATCAGAACTCTCGGTGATCATTCTCGCCGCCGGCAAGGGAACGAGAATGAAATCCGACAAGGCCAAGGTTCTCCACCAGGTCTTTTTCGCACCGATGGTGCAGCACGTCGTCAGCGCCGTCCTGCCCCTTTCTCCGCAGCGCACGGTGGCGGTGATCGGCCATCAACGCCGCGAGGTACAAGCGGCCCTGGCCCATACCCCTTGCCAGCTCGCCGTGCAGGAGGAACAACTGGGTACCGGCCACGCCGTGCTCGCCGCCGAACCCGCCCTTGTCGATTTTGACGGCACGGTGATGATTCTCTGCGGCGACACGCCGCTCATCGAAAGCACCACCCTGGCCGATATGCTGAAGCAGCACCGGCAAAGCAAGGCCACCCTGACCCTGATGACCACCACCCTCGAGGATCCCACCAACTACGGACGGATTCTCTGCACGCGGCAAGATCAGGTGCTGGGGATCGTCGAACAAAAAGACGCCTCTCCCGAGCAGTTGGCGATCAAGGAGATCAATGCCGGCATCTACTGCGTCGACAAAGGGTTCCTCTTT
>CAYSON010000475.1:1060-2959 GCA_964432635.1 uncultured Desulfopila sp. | reverse complement strand
ATCCCGCCTATGGCCACAGCCGGGAACAAGGGGAGCAGGCGCTGCGCACCGGAAAAGACCTGGGAGCGTGGTTGTCTGGAGAAAACGTGCGCTATTGGACCTGATGAGCCGGTCTTATGGCCACTGACCGGCAAGGTAGAGAGTGGAGTAGTGCTGAATCTGCTCGGAAAAAAACAGATAAACGATGGCCGCCAATGACAGGAAGGGACCAAAGGGAATGCGGGTCTGTCCGCCCTTTTTTTGCTGGAGCATGGCCAACAACCCCACCAGCGAACCGCTCAAGGAGCTGAGAAGAATGACAAAGGGTAGGGATTGCCAGCCCAGCCAGGCGCCGATCATGGCAAGCAGCTTGATGTCCCCGCCGCCCATCCCATCGATTTTACGGAGGAGGGTGTAGCAAAGTGCCAAGGCGTAGAGGATGCCGCCGCCGACCAGCAGGCCTATCAGGGAACTCTGCCAGGAAACGAGGCCGCCGATGGTCGATACAACTACCCCGAGGACAATGCCGGGAAGACTGATAAGATCGGGAATGATCTGTAGACGTATATCGATGACGATCACCACCAGGAGTGCAGCGCAAAAGAGAAAATATACCGCGCCTACTAAGGTCAGCTGAAACTTGAACACCACAGCACAGGCGAGAGCCGCGGTTAGCGCTTCGATGAGGGGATATTGCATCGAGATGGGCAGGTGACAGTGGCGGCACCGCCCCCGTTGCATGACATAGCTGAGGAGAGGGATGTTTTCGTACCAAGACAGAGATGTGCTGCAGCGCGGGCAATGTGAGGCAGGGAAGACGATGGATTTTTCCGGATCGGGAAGACGCAAAATAACGACGTTGAGAAAGCTCCCGACAATGGTGCCGAAGATGGTGATGACGATATAAAGAAATAGCTCGCTGCTCATATGGTAATGATATCTCCCGGAGAAGAGGGGGGACGACGAAGCAATGGAAAGACAAACAATATAGGTATATATGCCACAATACCAAGAAAATGCAACCGTTGTCCGTGTGGAACGGTTAGCACTCGACAACTGCCGTCTGACCCTGCATAGCCCGCTGGTGGCAGCCGTCGCGCAACCAGGACAATTCGTTATGGTCAAAGCCGGCCTTGGCAGGGATCCGCTGCTGCGTCGACCGTTTTCTTTGCACCAGGTAGGCAATGGGGGAATCATCCAGATCTACTTCAAGGTAGTTGGCAAAGGGACGAAGATTCTTGCCGAGGTCAATGAACATCAGCAATTGTCGGTGTTAGGGCCGTTGGGGCGGGGGTTTCGTATCGATACCGAAAAACCGGCAGTCATCGTTGCCGGTGGTCTGGGGATCGCCCCAATGCTCTTTCTCGCCGAGGAACTGTGCCGAAAAAAGGCTTCAACTGCACACGACCTGCTTCTTCTCGGGGCGCGACAACGAAGCGAACTCGAACCATTGCTAAGCGACTTCCACCATTTAGGACTGAGATTGTTGTGTGCCAGCGATGACGGCTCTCTTGGCCGACCCGGGTTTGTTACCGACTTGCTGCAGGCTGAGAACCTCAGCCCGGAAAGTCTTGTCTACGCCTGCGGACCGGAGCCGATGCTGGCGAGAACCGTCGCCATTTGTCGATCAAAATCGGTACCTTGCCAGGTTTCTGTTGAGACCTCCATGGCCTGCGGTATGGGGGCATGTCTTGGTTGCAACCGACACGGCGCTGACGGTAATTATACCCATGTCTGTCTTGATGGGCCGGTGTATGACGCAGAGGAGTTGCTATGGACTTTGTAATTCGGCGAGACGAAACTCTGCCCGACTTGCGGGTCAAGATAGGCTCCCTGGAACTTGCCAATCCGGTGATGACCGCGTCCGGCACCTTCGGGTATGCGAGGGAGTTTGAGCACTTCGTTGATTTGCACCGATTG
>CAYSON010000475.1:0-1050 GCA_964432635.1 uncultured Desulfopila sp. | reverse complement strand
CTCAACGCCATCGGCCTGCAGAATGTCGGCGTCGATCGCTTCATAACCGAGAAGATGCCGTATCTGCAAGACTTACGGGTACCGGTAATCGTCAACATCCTCGGGGACTCGATCGGTGAATATGAGGAGATCACTTCTCGTCTCGCCGATGTTCCCGGGGTTGCCGGGATAGAGGTCAATATTTCCTGTCCCAACGTTAAGAAGGGAGGAGTGGCCTTCGGCACCGACGCGCATATGGCAGCGGCGGTTACTGGGGCGGTGAAAAAACGGGCCAAGGTTCCGGTGCTGGTCAAACTTTCCCCCAACGTCAGCGATATTACCGCCATTGCCCGAGCGGTTGAGGATGCTGGTGCCGATGGTGTCTCGCTGATCAACACCCTGATTGGTATGGCCATCGATCTCAAGAGCAAGAAACCGATTTTGGCCAATGTTATTGGCGGTTTGTCCGGGCCGGCGATCAAGCCGGTCGCCCTGCGCATGGTCTATCAGGTGGCCCAGGCGATCTCCTTGCCGATCGTTGGCATCGGCGGCATTGAAACGGCAGAGGACGCCCTGGAGTTCATGCTTGCTGGAGCGACGGCGGTGCAGATAGGTACCGCCAACTTTACCAATCCCCGGGCCTCCGAGGAGGTCCTCGATGGCATCGCCGCTTATACCCAGGCTGAACAGTTGCCCTCGATCAGGTCGATCATCGGTGGTTTGCGTCGGGACTGAGGCCGTAAGGCTGCTCTCCGCCATCGCTAACAAGCCCGCTTGCTGCGGGCATTTCCCAGGACAAGAAAGGCATGATCGAAATAGCGCCTATGAGCAGAGTGAACGCCACCGTTGAGGTGCCAGGATCGAAAAGCCTGACCCAGAGGGCACTCATTGCCGCCGCTCTGGCACGGGGCACGAGCACCCTGATAGGGCCTTTGGCCAGCGAGGATACCGACTTCTCCTCCCGGGCGCTAGCGCAACTCGGCGTCGGTATCGACCGCGGGCATGACTGGCGTGTGAGCGGTGGCGGCGGGGTGATCGAGCCAAGTGCGGCGCCGCTCTATCTCGGCAACA
>CAYSON010000474.1:0-2970 GCA_964432635.1 uncultured Desulfopila sp. | reverse complement strand
GTTGGCCTCGCCGAACGCACGACGGTAGACGTCGCCTGCCTCAAGGAGATCGTTCAATGCCTCGATGAGCAGCCGCTTTTTCCTGAAAATCTTGTTTCCTTCTACCGCTGGGCTGCCGAGTATTACCAATATCCTCTGGGATTGGTAGTGAAAAGCGCCTTGCCGGCTGGCCTCTCCGGCAGTGTCCGCAAGAGACTGCTGTGGAAAGGGGAGAGGGCGGACTTGGCGCGTTTGTCTCCCCAGGGCCTTCCTCCCTGGCTCAACGAACTTGCCGGCAAGGGGCGGCTCGGTTATCAGGCCAGCAAACGTCTGCTGGCCGATAAAGAGCAGCGGCGTCTCCTTGGTATGCTGCAAAATGAGGGTTGTGTTGAGCTGGTTGTCGACCGTCCCCGTGATGGCGCCGGCGAGCGCTATCTCCTCAGCTATGGCCTGTGCGACCAGGGGCAGGAGTTGGCGCGGCTGCTGACGTATAAACGAGAAGAGGAAAACGGCCACAGCTTGTCCAGACTGCGCCGGGTGGCAAGCCTCGCCGGCCATGATCTCACCGCTGGTGAACTGCGCCTGCTGTTGTCCATCGCCACCACCAGCGCGGAAAGTCTGCCATCCCTGGCAAAACTCAAAGAGTTATGCGGGGTGGCAGTGGGTAAGGCCCTCGCCGCACTTGTGGCAAAAGGGTTGGCCAGTGAACATCGGCAACGGCTCTATCGTACGCCGTTTGGCGCTCCGATGCCCTTTTATCCGCGTCCGGACCACCTTTCCGAGGGGCAACGGCGGGTTCTCGAGGAGATCCTTCCCCAGCTGGGCAACAATCAATTTTTCCCCGTCTTGCTGCATGGGGTTACCGGTTGTGGCAAGACCGAGGTCTACCTGCAGGCGGCTGAAAAAACCCTCCAGGATGGTTGGGATGTACTGGTACTGGTACCGGAGATTGCTCTGGCGACGCAGCTTGAGTCCCACTTCCTCTCCCGCTTCGGGGAGCAGGTGGTGTTGCTCCATTCCGGATTGACGAGCGCTGAACGCTTTGATCAATACGGTCTCGCCCTCAGCGGCCAGGCACGGATTGTCATTGGTGCCCGTTCGGCGGTGTTTGCCCCGTTGCGCCGCCTCGGCCTGATCATCGTCGACGAGGAGCATGATCCCGGCTTCAAGCAGGACGAAGGGTTTTGCTATCACGGTCGCGACCTGGCGGTACTGCGCGCCAGTCTGCAGCGTTGTGCGGTGATTCTTGGTTCGGCAACACCATCGATCATCAGTTACGCCCATGGCAAATCGGGAAAATACCGCTTGATGTCGATGCAGGAGCGGGTCCTTGATCGTTCCTTGCCGTCGGTATCGGTGGTTGATTTGCGCCGGCAAGAAAACAAGAGTTCTCAGGGTCTGATCAGCCCGCCACTCCTTGATCGTCTCCGCGATACCCTGTCTCGAGGAAAGCAGGCGATTCTGCTGATCAATCGCCGTGGTTTCGCTGCTGCCTCTCTCTGCCGCGACTGCGGCACCCCGGTGCAGTGCAACCATTGTCACGTCTCCCTGACATGGCACAAAGGACGAAACCGGCTGATCTGCCACTATTGCGGGTACTCGATGACCGCCGCAACCCTGTGCGGCAACTGCCGCGGCAGCGATCTCGCTCCGGCCGGTTTCGGTACCGAGCGGGTTGAGGAAGAGGTGCGGCAACTTCTTCCCGAAGCCCGCCTGGCTCGACTTGACTCCGACAGTGCTCTTGATCGTCGTGGCTTCTTTGCCACCCTGGCAGCCATGCATCAGGGGCAGATAGATATCCTCATCGGGACCCAGATGATCGCCAAAGGGCACCATTTCCCAGGGGTGACCCTGGTCGGAGTGGTGTGGGCCGATGGCGGCATGAGCATGCCCGATTTTCGCGCCGCCGAACGTACCTTTCAACTACTCACCCAGGTTACCGGCCGCGCCGGTCGCGGTGAGAGTCCAGGGGAGGTAGTCATTCAGACCTTGCGGCCGGATCATTATTCCATTGTCTATGCCACCCGGCACGATTATGAGGGGTTGTTTGGCCACGAGGTGCGGCTGCGTAAGCATCCGCGTTTTCCGCCTTTTGTGCGCCTGGCGGTGGTACGGGTCAAGGGGCGGGTCGAGAGGGCGGTACAGGAGAGTTGTGCCGCCATGGCCCGTTTCTTGAGACAGCAGGCGGCGCAGGAAAAGTTGGTGGTGGAGATTCTTGGCCCGGCTCCGGCACCTCTTGATAAGATCAGGGACAACTATCGCTGGCAGCTGCTCCTCAAGATCGGCGACAGCGACACCCTGAAAACACTGGGCAATGCCCTAAGAACGTCACGTGCCGTGCTCCTCTCTGCTGGGTGCGAATTCAGTGTCGATGTCGACCCGGAAAACATGATGTAGGTCCTCATTGCTTGGCATTACGGTCTCGCCGCTCCTGCAGGAGGCGGTCAGCCCGATGAAACTGCACCCGGGCAACGACGATCTTGGCCTCCTCCTCGCGCACCACTGTGCCGATAACCTTGACGCGTTCGCCGACGATCATGGCAAAATCCCCGCCCAGTAAGGGATACACCGATGTTGCGGTACGCAGAGCCGTGCCGCCGCTGCCTGCTTTTTCGATGATGCCCTGAAAGATGAGGATGTCTGCGTTCTTGGGGGAGTAGATGAGCGCTGGGCTGGGTGGCCTGATTTTTTCCGGGCTGGCCAGAGCGATGGCGTTAGAGGGCGTCATACACAACAGCAGCACGAGAAGACAGGTGATGTGGTGGCTCATCGACGGTGTTCTCCCTTGGTGTCAATAATTAGAAAAAATTTGTCAAGAGTTACAAAAGTGATGTCAAGAGTTGGCAAAAGTGATTGCGGCCTAAGCAAAGCAAACTTAGTGCCATATTGACAAATATAAGTTATTGTTGAGGAACACGAATTGTCCCGAGGAGAGCGGGCTGAAAAACGGCAAATCTTGCCAGTCACCGAGAAAAACTTGCGCTGCGTTCT
>CAYSON010000473.1:0-2984 GCA_964432635.1 uncultured Desulfopila sp. | reverse complement strand
GCGGGACGTTCGTAGCCGGGACTTTCCAGTCCCGGCGATTTACAGGCGGACGAACGCCGGGACTGGAAAGTCCCGGCTACAAAGTCACGACGGCGCGTTGCGCCCGTCCTCCTCGATGATCCTGGTCATGGCCGTGGCGCCGAAGCGGTTGGCAAGCTTGACATAGATAAAGGGGTTGGAGAAGGAGATGTCGATCTTGCCTTGACCGAACATGTTGATATGGTGGTCGAAGGTGTCGGGAAAAACCTGGCGGATGGGCAGTCCGGTCTGTTCGGCAAGATATTCGATCAGTTGGTTATGGCGCTGGAAGGATTCCGAATGGGAATATTGGGGCAGATAGGCGTAGGTGATTGCCGGTTGCTTGGGGCGAAAGGCGATTTCCTGTCGTTTGTCGAGGGTGACCTTGATCGCCTTCTCCTCCTCGCTGCAGGCGTTGAGGAGGATGGAGGCCAAGATTACACAAAGGACGAGGGCGTGGTGCGAAGCTCTGCAAGCTCCTCCTCTGTGGCGCAAACGGCTGGTGGTCACTGCTCTCTTGTCCATTGACTGAATGGCGGTTGAAAACGACGGGAAGTATCTTTTTCCTCAGCTTTGTCCGGAAGAGGTGTCAATCACGGCACTTATTATACAAGAGATGTGGCTCAGGTCATTGCCAATATTCTGCGCGGGTAAATATGCAATCGGTCGTATAGCGGCCAGGCTAACCTAGAAGCGTCTGGAATCATAGGCCCACTGGAGCAAGGCTGGACGCTGTCTGGGGCGACAGCTGGAGGCGCCTTGCCGACAATTTTTCCTGATCTGGGCAGCATGACGCTGAAATGCTTGCCAGCGCTTGATCTGTCGGTCGTCATCGCGGCAGCGCCGGCCCAGGTAATAGCGGCAATACCACTGAAACCAGCCGCGTGGGTCTTCCTCGTAAATCCATCCTTTTTTCTGCCAAGAGGACAGCGGTTGAGATGCGCTTCTGCCGAAGCAATTAACGGCTGGGTCATGGCGAGCCGGACTGAGTTTGGCCTTCGCAAACCATTCTTTCGGGAATTCGCCGCTGCAGTCGGTCATATATTTTCCGCCGAAGACACCAAGGGCGAGCATCTCAGCGGGGGTCAATTCCGGGCGAAAGCCGGGATGAAAGTTTTCCCCCATGGGTTGTGTCAATGTGTAGACGTACCCTTTCTGCATGAGATCATCGACCTCGACACGCACGTATATCATGGTCTTGCTCCGAAGATTGATCCTTGGTTTGCTTTGTCTGCAATGTTGCACAACCTTTGACCGAGGTCAAGGATGTTGGTTCAATCTCTCTCGATGCTGAAGAGGGTGACCGAGTCCGCTTTGCTCCAGAGACCCCAGTGGCCATGGAGAGCGCGACTGGCCTGGTATGAGAAGACCAAGGTCTTGCCTACCCGACAGGTTACCTTGTTGCCTGAAACAACGGCTTCGAGCCTATGCCACTCTCCCTTGGCGACGGCCAAATCGTATTGCGCTCGCTTGATGCGGTTGTCATTGATAAATTCGAACAATATGGCGTTGTCTTCCAGCGCATTGACGCGCAAGACGAAATAGTTGCCGACGTCCCGCAAGGCGAAAACCAGGCCGCCGGCCTGGTCAATACTGCCGCGAAGCGGCTTGACCTTGAGGGTGAGGGTGGTGTCTCCTACCTCGCCGCTTTTGGCGATGGCCAGCGGAAAGTAGTAATAGGCACCGATGGTATCAAGCAGTTCCTGATAGGGCCGGCCCAAGGTTTTGGTGGCCAGCCCCGACACTCCTGCGGAAAGCGCTCCTGCCCAGCGTGAGCCGTCAGCTAGCCAACACCGGGTACCTTGCTCGTCAATCTCTCGCCAGTGGCCAAGGTGGGTGTAAAAGTCCGCCAGCGGGGGCTGCTCCTTGCGGTGGAGCAGGTCGTAATTCCCTCCGAGAAATTGGCCGACGAGGGTTTGCGCCTCGTCGTGGTCGGTGATGGCCATGTCGAGCAGGCGACTGCTGGCGAGGAGACGGCCAAGCTGGTCGAGCTGTTTGAGCATGGCGGTGCGGCTGTGACGATTGTAGCCGGCTTCGAGCAAGTCTCCCTGGATACTTATGGTGTATCCCAATTGGCGCAGCACTTCCGCCAAAAATTGCAGGCGCAGCGTCTTGCCGAAATAGGAACCGGCGCCACCGGAAAACTGCAGGCTCAGGTAGTTATGATCGGCTTCCTCGCCGCAGAAGGTGTCGAGCGTGGCGTAATGATAGCCGAATTTCGCGGAAAGATTGAGGTAGTCGGCACCGATGAGGGCGTAGCTGTCGCCGCCGGGTTCCGGGCCGAACTCAGACGTCGCCACGCTGGCGAGACGGGCGAGCAGGCGATTGCCGGTGAACTGCACCGTGCCGCTCCAGTTGATGCCCGGATGGGTGAAACCGCGCCACAGCGCTTGCAGTGGCGCCGAGGTAAAATGATCGGCGGTTACCGTGTCGCAGGTGGAGAGACCGGAAACGAGGCCGCCGCCAAGATCGATGAGATGGAGCACGAGAGGGATGTGGGTGGTCAGACGAACCGTGGCTGCGGCGTCTTCGGCCTCGGCCGAGAGGCTGAACATTTCCCGCACTGCTTGCTCGTGGGCGAAGCGGATGATGTCTTGGACCGAGGTGCAGCTGTCCGGCCGGAAAGAAGGGTGATTGCTGTCGGTGAGATGCAGCGGGGAGAGCAGGTCGAGCACCGCGCGCAATTTGCGGTGGACGGAGCTGTCGATGATGCGGCGTTTGACCGGATGCTGATCGCTTAACAGACCGCCATATACCGCAGGGTGTTCCTGGACAAAGAGGGTCACTTCCTCCTCTTCGGCGAGCCGTTCGACCGCGCCGACCAGATTGACCGCCATGGGAACGCCGAACTCGCGGGCCACCGAGGCGAGGTGGCAGGTGGTGCTGCCGACCTCGGTGATCAGGCCGTTGATCCGCCCGATGATTTCGGCATAGCGCGGATCGGCGGTCGTGGCGACCATGATGGC
>CAYSON010000472.1:0-2984 GCA_964432635.1 uncultured Desulfopila sp. | reverse complement strand
AGCCGAGCACCAGGAAGATGAGGATCAGGGGCGGCATGATGGCAACCAGGGCCCGGCCAAGGTTGCCGGCGGCGGTGCCTTCCTGGGGCGGCATGGCCGGGGCGACGTCCTTGTTAAGGAAGGAATAACCGAGGATGAAAACGATATAAAAGACCACCAAGGTTAAGCCGGGGGCGATGGCCGCCTGGAAGAGGTCGCCCACCGGCAGCTGGAAGATGTCGCCGAGGACGATCAACACCACCGAGGGCGGGATGATCTGACCAAGGGTGCCGGCGGCGCAGATGGTGCCGGCAACGAGGGTTTTCGAATAGCCGTATTTGAGCATCACCGGCAGGGAGATGACCCCCATGGCCACCACCGAGGCGCCAACCACGCCGGTGGAGGCGGCGAGCATGGTGCCGACGAGGATGGTGGAAACGGCGATGCCGCCGCGCACCCGGCCGAACATGGTGCCCATCGCCTCAAGCAGTTTCTCGGCCAGCTGCGATTTTTGCAGAATGATCCCCATGAGGATGAAGAGCGGGATGGCCATGAGGATGGTGTTGTTCATGATCGAGTAGACCCGAAAGGGCATCATCGAGAACATCTGCAGAAATTCCTTGGAGATGGCGACGAAGGTGATATCGGGCGCCACTTCGACCATCGCCGCCATGATGCCGAAGAAGATCGACACCGAGCCGAAGGTGAAGCCGACCGGATAGCCGACAGAGAGCAGCAGCAGGGCGGCGCAGAACATTATCAGACCGATCATTTGCTTTCCTCCATGCCGAGGCGAACCTGGATTGGTGGTTTTCCTGTGTCGCCGCGCAAGAGATTGATGTTCTGCACCACGTAGCCGCAGGCGGTGAAGACAAGGATACCGAAGCTCACCGGGATCATCCCTTTGATCAAGTAGCGGTAGGGCAGGCCGCCGGGGTTCTCGGAGATTTCGGCGATCTTGTAGGAGCCGGCGACAAAGTCCAGCGAGCCAAAAAGGACCAGCAGGGCCAGGGGGAGGAGAAAGAAGATGGTGCCGATGATATTGATCCAGGCCTTGGCCGACACCGAGAAGCGGTCATAGAGAAAGTCGACCCGCACATGCGCTTCGTCGATGAGTGACAGGGAGACCCCGAGGAGGATGCCGATGGAGAAGAGATGCCACTCCAGTTCCTGCAAGGCCACCGAATTTTTATTGAAGGCGTAGCGCGAGACCACATCGTAGAAGACGTTGATGGTCATAAGCAGAAAGACCAGGGCGAGGAACTTGCCCAGATAGATGTTCAAGCGGCGGTAAAAACGTTCTATTTTCTGCAACATGGATAGGCTCCGGGTGCATGTGGCGGGGCGAGAGCAGTTGTAGCGCGGCTATAACCTGGGCAGGCTCTCGGTAAATAAAAATCGTCCACCCTCCACGGGGAGGATGGACGAAACGGGACAACGGTCAGGCCATAACGGCGCCCGGTTTAGTTCTCCACCATTTGCGTGGTCTGGAGATAGTTCTGGGTAGAGATGCGACTCCATACCCGGGCCTTCTTCATATAGGCCTGCTGCGAGTCGTAAACTTCCTTGAACTCGGGGTTCTGGGCGGCATAGGCGAGCATGACCTCGTCGTTGGCCTTCTTCATCGCCTTGAGGACTTCCTGTGGAAAAAGCATCACTTTGATGTTGGGGAATTCTTTCAGCATCTGTTCCCAGGCCACCGCGCTCTCATGATAGTTCTCGCTGTGCATATCAGCAGCGACCGCCTGCATTGCTGTCTTCAGCACAGCTTTATATTCCGGGGACAGTTTATCAAACTCCGCTTTATTGAACAAAAACTGCATGTCGGAGGCCGGCTCATGCCAACCGGCATAGTAGAAGGGGGCGACTTTGTGGAAGCCCATCTTGATGTCCATGCCTGGGCCGACCCACTCGAGGGCGTCGACGGTGCCGCGTTCAAGAGAGGTGTAGAGCTCGCCGGAGGGGATGTTGATAACGCTTACGCCGAGCTTGGCGAAGACCTCGCCGGCCAGGCCGGGAATGCGCATCTTCAGACCTTTAAGATCTTCAACGGTCTTGATCTCCTTGCGGAACCAGCCGCCCATCTGGACGCCGGTGTTGCCGCCGGGGAAGGAGTAGACGCCGAATTTGGCATATACCTTTTCCTGCAGTTTCTGCCCGTCGCCGTACCACAGCCAGGCATTCTGCTCGTCGGCGGTCATGCCGAAGGGGACCGAGGTGAAGAAGACGGTGGTGATGTCCTTGCCTTTCCAGTAATAGGAGGCGGAGTGGCCCATTTCGAACTGTCCGCCCTTGACCATGTCAAGGATTTCCAGCGGCGCCTTGTGTTTCTCGGCCCCGTCGACCTTGATCTCGAAATTGCCGCCGGTCATCTCGCTCACCAGTTTCGCCAGTTTCGGGGCGGGCGAGGCGAGCGGGGTGAGGGTGCTGGCCCAGGTCATGGCGCATTTCCAGCGGACCTTCTCGGCGGCCAGAGCCGGTGAGGCAAGCAGCATGCAGCTGGCCATTACACTGACGATCTTCCCTAGGTGTTTCATTTTCTCCTCCACAGAAAAGGTTCATAAAGCGTCGCCCTGCCGGGCCTTGCCGAGCCACTGGTTTATTTGCGGTCGACAAATAAAAACTGTTTTCTTATGTAATACGGAGGAAAAAATAAGGCAACAGCCGATAACAGGGTGACACGGGGTGAGCTGAAAAAAGCCGACGGATGGAGCGGTTTGGCGCTTTTGGAGAAGGAGAAAGGGTTTTGTCGGCTGCAACCTCAGAGGATCTTCTTACCAAAGAGCGAGGCGGCCAATTGCACCGCCATCTGGGCGGTGCGGTGCTGGATGTTGAGGATGGGGTTGAGCTCCATGATGTTGAGTGACTGTACCTTGCCGGTATCGGAAAGGATCTCCATGATCAGTTGTGCCTCGCGATAGGTCAATCCGCCCTGGGACGGGGTACCCACTCCCGGGGCGTTGAGTGGGTCGATGACGTCGAGGTCGAGGCTGACGTGGATCTTG
>CAYSON010000471.1:0-2987 GCA_964432635.1 uncultured Desulfopila sp. | reverse complement strand
CGTGGACGTGGTCGTCGAAGGTGAACTGATTCGACTGCTCAGGCATTTCGAGCAGATGGTACTTGGTCAGCTGCCCCCGCACCAGACGGGGGTTGCCGGTGGAGACCATGCGAAAGTCATGGGCCAGCTTGAGCTGACGCATCTCGTTGCCCTTACTGCGTAAAAGCTCCTTCATGATCTGCAGCAGGGCCCGGGCGGTGTTTACCTGGTGAAAGGTGGCCGAGGAAAGAAAGACCTCGTCGCGCAGGGAGCGCAGCGATTTAATGCGATCGGTGGCCTTGCCACCCTCGAAGGAGCCGAGCAGGTTGGCGATGGCGTAGGCGATACGCAGCCCCCTTGCCGCCGCCATCTCCTTGATGCCGTTGGGATGCATGTCTTCCACCAGCAGCGAGCGGAGATTCTTGGAGATGTTGCTGCCCGCCATAACCTCGTTGACGATGCGCAACAGCTCGTGGTCATTTTTATCAAAAAAGAAAGCGGAGGCGTTGGTAGTCATGGACCCTATGATGGTAAAATGCAGACAGCGGCAGCAAGGATTGCCGGGAAAAACACGCAACACCGCAGGGCGTAGCGCCGTTTATCTCAGTCAATACTCCTTTATCGCCGATTCCCCAGGTTTTTTCAACGCTTGGGGACGAAATAACGCCGACCAGGGGCGATATGACCACCAATGTCCTCTAGCGGTCCTGGTTGAAAAGATATCTTACCGTGGTTCTTTGGGGATATGGTACAGTCTCCTTTGTTGGAAATTCTCGCTTCGGCCCGTGCCGTTATCAAGTCGAGCAACCATTCTTTCTCGTTAGGAACAATGATTATGCACAAGGAAACCGAAATCATCGCCCGCAACTGGCCGCGACGCGACACCACCACCGCAACGACCATCAATCCCCCCGCCTACAAGGGCTCGACCGTGCTCTTTGACTGCTACGCCGACATGCTCAAGTCGCGGCGCAACCAGTACCCTGGGATCTCCTACGGCACCGATCGTTTACCCACCCAACGCCAGTTCGAAGAGGCGATGCGCCAGCTTGAGGGTGGTGCGGTAACCAGGGTCTTTCCCTCGGGCATCGCCGCCATCCAAACGGCGCTCATGGCCTTTGTCGGCAGCGGCCAGCATCTGCTTCTGGTCGACAACGCCTATGGCCCCGGGCGCCGCTTTATTCACAAAGTGCTGCAGCAGCGCTATCAGGTACAGTGCACGGTGGTACCGGCCAACGTCGGGGCAGAGATCGAAAACTTTGTGCAACCCAACACCACCCTGATCTTTCTCGAATCGCCGGGCTCAAACACCTTCGAGCTACAGGACTTGCCGGCCATCGCCGCCGTCGCCCGCAAACTCGGCATCGTCACCCTGCTCGACGCCACTTGGGCCACCCCCCTCTATCTCAAGCCCTTTTCGCTCGGCATCGATGCCACCATTCACTCGGTGACCAAATACATCTCCGGTTACTCCGACGTGTTGGCCGGCACGGTCACCGTCGGCGAGGCCCATGCCGAGCGTTTTTCCGATGATTACGCGCCCCCCGAGATCTACACCCCGGCGGAGGAGTGCTATCTGGCCCTGCGCGGCCTCCATTCCCTGGGAGTACGCCTGCGACAGCACCAGAGCTCGGCCATGGAAATCGCCACCTGGCTCTCCTCCCATCCCTTGGTTGGTCAGGTGCTGCACCCGGCCCTGCCCAGCCACCCCGAACACCACCTGTGGCAGCGCGATTTCCAGGGGGCTTCGGGACTATTTGCCTTCACCCTCAAAGAGGACTATTCCGAAACCCGGTTGGCGAGCTTTATCGACACGCTGCAGCTCTTTCGCCTCGGCTTCAGCTGGGGTGGCTACCAGAGCCTGCTCACCGCCGCCAAGCCCCAGCGCACCTTGCCTTGCCGCTACCAGGACAAGACGGTGATTCGCCTCAATATCGGTCTTGAGGACGCCGAAGACCTGCGGTGCGATCTTGAAAAGGGGCTGACAATGCTTATGTAATTGCTGTTATCAACCACCCTGCCACCACTGCCATGGAGTCTCTTGATGAGCCTGTCATTACAACGCAGCATCCTGCCGCTGTCCTCCGGACCCCTGCAGGCCCCGGAGGAGCTGCCGCCCACCCCGTGCTGAGGACCGAAACCGCCGCCGCGTTCCGGCGGCCATGAAAAGGCCGGTTATCGCATCCTGCCCTATGTTGAGGCCTTTATCGACACCCCGGCCGGGCCGGTGCCGAGGGTGGCAACCAACCTGACCCTGCGCGATCACCTTGGCACCATCGGCGCCCGTACCGGCCTGACCCGCAACGATTATCGCATCACCCCCGGCCTCTACTGCCTCGGCAACCCCGATTCCCTCTCGCCGGTGCTGGTTAGCGCCAATTACAAGCTGACCTTCGACTCCCTGCGCCGTCAATTGGCGGGGTTAGACGCCTGGCTGCTGGTCATCGACAGCCGCGGCATCAACGTCTGGTGCGCCGCCGGCAAGGGCACCTTTTCCAGCGAAGAGATCGCCTACCAGGTGCAACGCTGCCGCCTGGCCGAGATCGTCAGCCATCGCCGACTTATTTTGCCGCAGCTTTCCGCCAACGGGGTTGCCGCCCATAAACTCAAGGCGCTCTGCGGCTTTCGCGGCCGCTTCGGGCCGATCCTCGCCTCCGATCTCCCGGAGTATCTGCAGAGCGGCGAGGCCAGCGAAAAGATGCGCACCATAACCTTCACCCTGGCAGAAAGGGCGGTGCTGGTTCCGCTTGAGGTCTGCATCATCTGGAAGCAGTTGGCCATCGCCACCCTGCTCTTCTTCCTGCTCTCGGGTATAAGTCCAGAGGTGTTCAGCGTCAGCCGCGCCCTGGCCCGTCTCCCCCAACTGCTCGCGGCCACCCTGACCGCCCTGCTCGCCGGGGCGGTGCTGGTGCCGCTGCTCCTGCCGTGGCTGCCCTTACGCCGCTTTTGGCTCAAAGGAGCTGTGGTCGGGATCGTTGCGGCCTTGCTGCTCCTTGCCGCCCTTCCCG
>CAYSON010000470.1:0-2994 GCA_964432635.1 uncultured Desulfopila sp. | reverse complement strand
ATCCGCCAAGCGCATGCGGCAGCTGCGCCTTCGGCTGCGCGCCCAGGGGGAGACAGCGTTGTGATGGCATCTGCCGCCGCTGCTTAGCCCCCTGCCCGATCGGCGAAAAAAGGCTGGGAAAGCGACGTAACTATCTATTATACCATTTTTCTCGGCCCGTCGCATAAAGTCGCCGTGCAACCTCTACAGTCCGAGTGGTTGCAATAGATAAAATTCCGTTGACATCGCTGTTGTTTTACATAACAGTGAATATACACTAAGAATGAGTCTTACGTGGATCGCTGTTCTCATTATTTAATTGCATGCAATTTTTCATGCATTATCCTCCCTCCAACCGGGACCGAGTAACAAAGGGCAAACGCAACGGAGATACATATGAACCAATTGAAAACCAAGGACAAAACCGTCCTTCGCTCCCTGGGGCTTGGCGGCTATTTCGGTGGCGGGGCGGAGGGCATGGTTGACGTCAAGAACGGCAAGATCGTTCGCGTCCGGCCACTGCGCTACGGCTGGAAATACAAAAAGGAAGAAGTGCGGCAATGGAAGATGGAGCGTAACGGCAAGACCATCGAACCGACCTGGAAATCCCTGCCCGGTCCCTTCTCCCTGGCCTACAAGAAACGGGTCTACTCTCCCAATCGCGTGCCTTTCCCGATGAAACGCATCGACTGGGACCCCAACGGCGACCGCAACACGCAGAATCGCGGCAAGAGCAAGTTCGTGCGCAGCTCCTGGGACGAGGCCGCCACCATCATCGCTGCGGAGATCCGGCGGATCCACCAGGAGTACGGCCCAAACGCCATCCTCATGCAGGGTGACGGCCACGGCGAGTGCAAGACCATCAACACCCCGCACGGCCATCCCGGCGTCCTTCTCGAATACCTCGGCGGCTTCACCCTGCAGGTGCGCAATCCCGACAGCTGGGAGGGGTGGTACTGGGGCTCCAAACATGTTTGGGGACAAGGCGCGCAGGGCATCATGTACCCGGCCGCCAACATCGTCAAGGACACCATCGAACACGCCGACATGGTGCTCTTCTGGGGCTGCGACCCGGAGACCACCCCCTGGGGCTTCGTTGGTCAGTTCGCCAGCCGTCTCTGCTACTTTCTCAGCGAGGTCGGCATTCAGCAGGTCTACATTTGCCCCGACTGCAACTACGGCGCCGCCATCCATGCCGACAAGTGGATTCCCATCCTCCCCAACACCGACGCCGCCCTGCAACTGGCGATCATCTATATGTGGCTGATCGAGGGCACCTACGACAAGGAATACGTCAAGACCCATACCGTCGGCATGGACAAAGTCTCCGATTACGTTCTCGGCAAGGAAGACGGCGTCCCCAAAACCCCAGAGTGGGCCTCGGCCAAGTGCGGCGTGCCGGAATGGACGATCAAGGCCCTGGCCCGCGAGTTCGGCACCAAGACCACCTCCATCGCCCATTATTTCGGTGGCGGCTTCATTCGCGGCCCTTTCTCCCACGAACCAGCCCGCCTTGAGTGCATCCTTCTCGGCATGCAGGGGTTGGGTGGCCCCGGCGTCCATCAGCACCAGTGGACCTACTTCGGGTTGCCCCGCGCCGAGGGTCTGGGTGGAACCTTCTTCTGGAACCCGGAGATCGAGGAGCAGCTGGCTCTGCCGGTACTCAGCTCGGTTGCCGCCTGGCAGCAGCAGGTCATCCCCAAGACGCTGATTCAGAATGCCATCCTCTCCGATGAACCGATCAAGTTCCGCGGCACCGGGGCACAGAATGCCCTTACCGCCGATCAATTCTGCGAGTACACCTTCCCCATCGCTGCGGACAAAAAAGGCTCACCGATCCACATGATCTGGGCCGACAGCCCCTGCCGCATCACATGCTGGAACTTCGGGCACGAAACCGAACTGGCCCTGCGCAGCCCGAAGATCGAGTTCTTTCTGGCCCAGCATCCCTGGTTCGAGAACGACTGCCTCTACGCCGATATCGTCCTGCCGGCCAACACCTATATGGAGGTCGACGACATCGTCACCAACATCCGTCAGGGCACGATGCAGCCCAACATCATGATTACCGAAAAGGCCATCGAACCAATCGGTGAATCGAAAAGCGACGCCGAGTGTGTGCGCGAGGTGGCCAAGAAGTTCCACGGCATGGAGGAGCAGATGACCGAGGGCAAGACCATTGCCGACCTGCAGAAGGCCATCTGGGGCTATATGGGCGGAGAGAAGCTGGTTTCCTGGGAACAACTCAAGGAAAAGGGCTACTGGATCTATTCCACCGCCGAGGACTGGGCCAGCGATCCTCCCGGTTTCCGCCAGTTCTATCTCGATCCGGAAAAATTCAAACTCAACACCCCCTCAGGCAAACTCGAGTTCTACTCCGAGGCTCTGGCCAAGGCCTTTCCCAACGATAAGGAACGGGGCCCGATCCCCAAATGGATCGAAAAGAGCCATAACCACGACGAGCGGCTCTCCAGCCCGCGGGCCAGGGTCTATCCGCTGCTGATCATGTCCAACCACGGCCGCTGGCGGGTGCACGCCCAGTGCGACGACATCACCTGGACCCGCGAGACCCCGACCATGAAGGTCACCGGAGCGGATGGCTACAAATACGAACCGTGCTGGCTGCACCCCAGTGAGGCGGAAAAGCGCGACATCAAAAATGGCGATATCGTCAAAGTCTTCAACGAGCGCGGCACCGTGCTTGCCGGAGCATACGTCACCGAGCGGCTTCGCCCCGGAGTTGCCTATGTCGACCACGGCGCCCGCCATGATCCCATCAAGACCGGGGAGATCGAGCGCGGCGGGGCGATCAACACCATCACCCCCGGGGCGATCACCAGCGAGAACTGCGTCGGCCAGATCGGCGGCGGCTATCTGGTTGAAGTGCAGAAGGTCACCGGCGAGGAGATGGACAGGTGGCGGCGGGAATATCCCGAGGCCTTTGCGAGAAAGTACGATCCGGCGGCCGGACTCCGTGTCGATGCCTGGCTTACCGACGGAGGTGAGAAATAATGA
>CAYSON010000469.1:0-2996 GCA_964432635.1 uncultured Desulfopila sp. | reverse complement strand
CTCTTCACACACATTCCCATCCTGGGACACAAAAACGGCAATTAGCCCACCGTTGTTGTTCACGTGTAATCAACAGCAAGCTGCCTGGTGCCGATTTGGCCATAGAATATATCTATGGCAAATACATTAGGAATCTTTCCAATGCCATAATTAGGGACACGACCCGTGTCATTCTGTATTTTTTGCGTTTTCTCGAGGGACAGGAAACAACAATCCACGATTTGACGCGCGAAGACATCAGCGCTTTCGTGCAGCACGAGTATGGCCGCGATTTATCGACACAATCAATTGTTAATTATTTACGTATAATTTATGCCTTTATCGTTTTTCTTGCTGGTTGTGCTAACCTAAAATTGACCAGGCAAGGGGGGTAGTGATTACCGAAAATTGACCACCCTGAGCAGAACACTTTCGACTATGATGTTGGATTTTTGGACATCTAAAGCGGAGGTGGGGAGTTGCTCACAATGGATCAATACGAATACCTCAGGACGGCCCATAGGGTCTACGACAAGAACATCAGCGAACTGGCAAGACAGACAGGGCATTCACGCAACACCATCAAAAAGGCTCTGCGAGGAGAGCCGTGGGGCTACAAGGAACGTGAACAACCACTGTTTCCTGTACTTGGCCCATACCGTTCGATTATCGAGGAGTGGCTGAGAAAAGACAAGGAGCAACCGAAGAAGCACCGCCACACCGCACGGCGAGTATACAACCGATTATGCACCGAGCAGGGTTACCAGGGAAGTGAATCGAATGTCCGTCGGTTTGTGCGAGAGATGCGAATGGAGTTGGGTCTCGATCTTTCCAGCCAGGTGTTCATCGCCTGCGAACCCGAGGCGGGTCAGGAAGCGGAGGTGGACTGGGGCACTGCGACGGCAGTACTAGGCGGGGCAACAATCCGGCTGAAGTTTTTCTGCATGCGGAGCAAATTTTCCGGGAAGCATTTCGTTCGCTTTTATCCCTGTGAGCGTCAGCAGGCATTTTTTGACGCCCACATCAAAGCCTTCGACTTTTTCGGCGGGATCTTTCCGGTACTGATCTACGACAATTTGACAACTGCGGTTCGCAAAGTTTTGCATGGCAAGAAGCGTATTGAGCAGGAAAGCTTTAGTAAGTTCAAGGCCTATTACAGTTTTGTCGCACGGTTCTGCTCCCCTGACAGCGGCAACGAAAAAGGCGGGGTTGAGGGGTTAGTGGGGTTTGCTCGGCGGAACTATATGGTTCCGGTGCCGGAGGCGGACAGCATTGAGGAACTCAATGAAAAGCTCCTCAGTGACTGCCTGGCGTATGGATCGCACAAGATGGCCGGCCGTACGGAGAGTGTCGCCGAACTCTACGAGAGCGAGAAAGGTCATCTCCTTGAGACGCCGGCAATAGCCTACAGCAATATCCAGCTGTACGAGCCTCGGGTCGATAAATACGCCACGGTAACGGTAGACAAGAACCGCTACTCCGTGCCATGGCAATACGCAGGTCGTAAACTAAAGATCCTCGCGCATGTGGACCGTGTGGAGATTTTTTCCGGCGGCAAACGACTGGCAGTCCACGAACGGCTGTTTGCCAACAACAACTGGAGTCTTGCCCCGGAGCATTACCTGGATTTGATCCAGCAGCGCCCGATGGCGTTTGCCAGTGCGCGAGTGATCCGCCAATGGCGGGAACACTGGCCGCAGTCGCTGCATCAATTGCTTGCGAGTTTTTGCCGCGTGCAGGGTGAGACCAAAGGGATCAAGGACTTTATTGCTGTACTGATGCTGTACAGCCGTTATAAGGCCAGGGAGGTGGAGGCGGCGGTTGAACTCGCCCTGGAAAAGAATCTTAACGGCAGTGAAGGGGTCCGGCATCTCTTGATCTATGCCAATGAACCGACCGCCACCATTGCACCGCTTACCAACTGGCCGAGCCTGCCATCTCCTGACGTGAGGGTCTATGGCGCGTTGGGAGGTGTGCAATGATGACTGCAACCATGGTCGAATTGCGTGAGAATCTCAAGATACTGAGCCTATCGACCACGGCTCGGGATCTGGAAGCCAAGATCCGCCAGGCAAAAGAGAGTGGTTCCAGCTACGATGAGTTTTTGCTGGAACTAACAACGGCCGAGTTGCAAGCCAGAGCGGAAAACAGGCTCAACCGCCGGGTGCGAGAGGCGAAATTCCCTCTGCTGAAGACCTTGGAGGGCTTTGATTTTGCCGCCGTGCCCGACCTCGACCTCCGGGTTATCCGGGAGTTGACCGGAGGCGACTATATCAAAGAGCATCGCAATGTAATTTTCCTTGGCAGCAGCGGTACAGGCAAGACCCATCTGGCAACGGCGCTTGGTGTTGAGGCCTGCAGGAACAATTACCGGACCAGGTTTATCAGCTGCTATGGCTTGGTGAACGAACTTATCGAAGCCCGCCAAGAGAAAGATCTTCGTCGTCTGATTGGACGGCATGCCCGTTACGATCTGCTGATTCTTGATGAGCTTGGCTACATCCCATTTTCCAAGGAAGGTGCTGAATTGCTCTTTCAAGTTCTTGCTGAGCGTCAAGAAAAAGGGTCGGTGATTATTACCACCAATCTCGGTTTTGCCGACTGGACGCAGGTATTCGGCGATCCGGTGATGACCGCGGCCCTTCTTGATCGTTTGACCCACAGAGCCCATATCATCAACTGCCATTGGGACAGCCATCGCTTGAGGGAAAGTCTCAAGCGTCAACATCTCAAAAAGGGAAAATGAAGATGGTTGTCATCGCATACAATCCACAGAAAGGCCTGCTGGAAACTGAATCGGCAGCGGAGGGGGCCTCCGGGGGCAGGAGAAACTCCGGTCGCCTACGGCTCCCTCCATTTCTCCTGCCCCCGGAAACAAACAACCCTGGGTGACACCCCATCACCCTTCATCTTCTTAATTTCAGGGTGGTCAATTTTCGGTGATCACAGGTGGTCAATTTTCGGTTGTCATTCGCATTCGCCATGACGCCCTTGACCCGCGAGGCACGGGCGGCCAC
>CAYSON010000468.1:0-3001 GCA_964432635.1 uncultured Desulfopila sp. | reverse complement strand
CTTGGTGAAGGTGACAATGAGGATGCTCGGCAGTGGCACCGCCATCTCCACCACTGCCCGCAGCACCAGCATGGTGATGGCATAGGTTTTGCCCGTGCCGGCGGCGGCCTCGACCAGGCTGACGCCCTGGCGCAGGCTGCCGCTTATGGCGTCGAAGGGGCGTGGCTCAGCCACCATGTACACACCTCCACAAGGGGCTGAGCAGGTTCCGGGACAGATCCTCGAATTCCTCATCAAGGATCTCCTCCGCTGCCATATTGCCATAGAGGATGGCCCAGGCCGGCTCGTAGCCTTTTTCCAGGTGTTCCTGGTAAACTGCGGCCGCCTTGCTCAACGGCGTGCTGCGGGCCGAGGAACTCTCTGCCTGCCGGGCGAACACCAAAGCCGGCTGAAGCAGCAGCGGCAGGGGCCGGCAACGCCCCTCGACAAAAAGCTCGAGCAGTACCTCAAGGGTCGGTCCGGGGGTGCTGGCGGAAAAGGTTGCCATCGCTTGGGGGGTAACCAGGTGGGTGACCAGGTTTGGAAAAACCCGCAATGCCACCGCATGCCACAGCCATGCGCCCAAGAGGTCGCTCCCGCGCAGGCGGCCGAAGCGCAACAGCAAACCACCGCCCTGATGACGAGCAGGCAGGGTACCCGTCAGCCGGTAGTTGCCGACGATCAGGTCGATGGGCTCGCCGGAGAGCCGCTCACCAAGATTCAACCTATTGATAATTTCAATATACTCAAGCACTTCTCGAGATTTCTCGGTGAAAGCCAGGGTGCCGGGAGTGCCGAGGGGCCAACGACCGGCGGCCGTGAACCTGCCAACCTCTGCCCCCTCGGCTTGGCTCAGACTTTTTTGCAACACTTCCTGCTCCACCCAGTAGAGATCAAGTCCCTGGCAAGCAAAAAGTTCGCTGTCCTCCGGCGGCTCGAGGTCGCGCTCTTCGGCAATGCCCAGGACATCGCCAAGAAAATAGCGTTGCGGGTGGCGGTAAAAGCGCAGAACATCGGCAAGGGCCAGCTCCCCCCTATCCTGCCGGGGCAAGCGCCCCTGCCACCAGCGGCGGGCCGGCGAGGGCAACCGCTGCAGGGCCTGGGCGACGGCACAAAAGTGGACATCGTGGCTGAACAGCCGTGAGGATTTTCCTCTTTTGTAATACCGGGGGCTGAAGGGCTGCAAGGGGTGGGCAACGACCAGGTCTTTGACCAGGTAGTGCTCCTCGAGGATTTCGAGCAATTCGCCGAGCACGGTGGAAGGGTAGAGCTCCTCATTGGTGCGGATCGATTGACCGACATAACTGAGGTGGAGGTGCGACCGGGCCGACAGCAGGGCCTCGAGGAACTGATAGCGATCATCGGAGCGCGGCGAACGGTCACCGGGGCGGGGATCGTTCGCCATGAGATTGAAGGTGTGGAAGCGATCCGGACGCGGAAACTCGCCATCGTTGAGCCCCAGCAGACAAAGGACCTTAAAGGGAACTGAGCGCATCGGCAGCATCGAGCAAAAGGTCAGCCGACCGCGCAGGAAGCCGGAACTGGAGCGACGTTCGGCGGCCGAAAGGGCGAGCCAGTGGCGAACTGCCGCAAAGGCCACCGCCCCATGATGGAGGCCGACAAGGGTTTCCAGGGGCTCAGTCAGAATGGCGCGCAATTCGGCGAGGCCCTTGTCCTCGCCATCACCGAGCAACTGGCGGGCATAGTCGCCGAGCAGCTCCGCCCAGGCAAGGAGCGGCCGTTCGCGACGAAAATCCCCCCAGGCCCGTTCAAGGAGAGAAATATAGCGACATAAGCCTCCCAGGGGTCTGGCGCCCTGTCCCTCGATGTCCGCAAAGGGCAGCACGCCTTCCCAAGGTTGTTCGACGGCCATGGCAAAGCCGAGCAGCATCCTCTCGATACCATGACGCCAGCTTCCCTCGACAAAGGCGGCATGCCCATCGTCGCTGCGCTGGTCAAGCGACAAGCCCCAGCGGATGCCGACGTCGGCGACCCATTTTTCCAGGGTATCAAGATCCCCTACGGTCAGCTCGAACTGTGGAAAGATCTCGCTGCGCCGCAACACATCGACAACCTCGCTCCACCCGAAACGTCCGCTGAAGAGGTCGAGAAAGGCGAGAAAAGCGGCGAGAAAGGGATTACGTCGCCTGGTACTGCGGTCGGCGATGGAGTGCTGGATGTCGGCGAAAACCGCCGGGATAAGATCAGCATAGTCCTGGATGTCAGGGGCCATGACGACGATATCACGCAGCTCAAGGCTATGATCACGATGCAGCAGGTGCAGCAGATGTTCCTTCAACACCTGCAGTTCGCGTAGCCGCGAATGGCAGGAGACCACCCGCAGGGAGTCGTCTTCCCCGACAAAAGGCAGCGGGGGCAGACGGTCCTCGAGGAGATCGGTTTGTACCCGGCGGAGCAGCGAAGCAGCGAGATAGGTCTCGTCGTCGAAAGGCTCATCGTAGCCCTCGATTTCGTTGAGCTCTTCGATCCCCTCCAATAACATATTGTGAAAATCGCGCCCTTGGCGGCCGAGGGCGGCCAGCAGCGGATGATGCTCGACTATCGCAGCGCCCGCCTCTGTCTCCCTCGCCTGCCGCCGTAATCTCACCCTGGCGCTCTCGACATCACCCCAGTAGTGACGGCTGGGGGAAAGCAGCAGGAGGTGCACCTCCATGTGACGGGAAAGCTTGTCGAGGCACTCCAGGAAAAGCGGCGGCATGGTGTGCAGGCCGAGGATGAAGATCCGCCTCGGCAAGCGCGACGACAGGTCGCTTCCCTGGCCGAGCTTCTCGCTGATGTGCCGCAGCAACCGTCCACGGTGCATATTCTCCGTACCCTCGACGGCGAGACGCCGCCATAGGGCCATTTGCCAGGACTCCGCCCCGTGGCCGGTGATCGTCTGGCCCCTTTCCCAGCAGTCGAGCATCTCGCTGCGCTGTATCTGGTACTGGTCGAAGACATCGGCGAGCTGACGTGCCAGCTGAAATCGCTTAAGCGGGGAATCTTCACCTTGCAAATAGCG
>CAYSON010000467.1:0-3015 GCA_964432635.1 uncultured Desulfopila sp. | reverse complement strand
ATCCGCCGTCTGATGTGGAACTATGTCGGCATCGTCCGCTCAGACAAGCGTCTTGAGCGGGCGCAGCGCCGCATCGACATTATCCGCAACGAGATTCGCGAGTATTATTGGAACTTCAAGGTGGTGCCCGATCTCATTGAGTTGCGCAACATCGCCGAGGTGGCCGATCTGATCATCAAGTGCGCGCTTTATCGCAAGGAGAGCCGCGGCCTGCACTACACCCTGCAGTATCCCCGCCGTGACGATTTGCGCTGGCAAAAGGACACCATTTTGCGCCAGCCCTTTATCGGCTGAAAGATTCCGCCACCACCAAGTCCGCCGAGGCGAGGGAGCAAACTGCCGGTGAGCAGCCTGGTTCTTGGGAAGGTGAAAGAGGAGAGGGTGCAAGGCAGCTCAGCGGCCCCTGCAAGAGGCCGCTGAAGGTGCCGATCGGCCCGAGGTAAGACCGCCGTGAAAAGGTGGCGCCGCCGGCAGACCTGCATGACCACGGTGGCGTCAAGGATGCAATCGTGGCCTAGGTGGCAATGGCCTGGCGTAGACGGTTACGGGCAGACCGTGTCGTGGTGGGTAAAGACACCCTTGTCGTCGATTTTCACAACCACCGCGCACTTGTTGGGATCACCGTTGCCCTCAAAACCGATCTTGCCGGTGACCCCCTCGAAGTCCTTGACCTTGGCCAAGGCCTCCTTGACCGCGACCCGGTCGGTGACCAGGTTGCCGGAGAGGCCGCCGGTGTTCTTGATCGCCTGCAACAAGAGACGCGCCGCGTCCCAGGTCAAGGCCGCCGGTTCGTCGGGATTGACGCCGTAGGCCTTGTTATAGGCATCGACAAAGGTCTTGTTGAGGCCCTTGGCGTTGCCCGCAGCGTAGTTGCCGGAGAAGAACAGGCCGTTGCAGTCGCTGCCGCACTTGCCGATAAGATCGCCTCCGGCCCAGGAGTTGCTGCCGACCACCGGTATGGTCAGTCCGGCCGCCTTGGCCTGACGGACAATCAGTGGCACCTCGTCGTAGTACTGCGGCGTGAAGAGCATCTGTGCTCCCGAGTCCTTGATGCGCTGCAGCTGTTTGCTGAAATCCTTGTCTCCGGTGCGGAACTCCTCGTAAGCGACCACCGAGCCGGGGCCGTTTACTTTCTCGAAGGCCTCTTTGAAGCTGGCGGCCATGCCGCGCGGGTAGGCGCTGATGATGTCAAAGAGCACGGCGGCCTTGGTGGCCTTGAACTGGCTGGCGGCAAACTTGGTCAATACCGGCCCCTGGATGGTGAAGACAAAGCAGGTACGAAAGACGAAGGGGCGGCCCTTGGTGGTGAGCGGCGAGGTCGACCAGGGGGTGATCATCGGAGTGGCAAAGGACTGGGCCATCTGTGCCACCGGGATGGCTACTTGGCTGGCCAGCGGGCCGATGATCGCCAGCACCTTTTCCTGGCTGACCTGCTTGACTGCCAGGGCGGGTGCGACCGATTGGTCGGAGGCATTGTCGCCATAGAGAAACTCAACCTTGTAGGTTTTGCCACCGACCTGCAAGCCTCCAGCTCGCTCGATCTCCTGCCGTACCAATTCCGCGGCGTTTTTGGAGTTCTTACCAGCCAGTTCGAACATCCCCGATTGAGCGATGTTGAAGCCGACGCGAATGACCTCTTCGGCCCTTACGACGCCAGCGGAAAAAAACAGTAACGCCGCGCAGGCGGCACTGACGATTGTTGTTCGCATACTTCCCCCGTCTTTGTGTGGCGGGACCCTGCCCCACCCTTCTTGGTAAAGAGCGCCGGGATGATTTCCGGTCGCTGTTATTCCCCTCAGGGCGGCGCCTGTTGGTTAGCGCCCCCTTTTCGTCGTTCGCGCCGCCAAGGCTTCAGCGGTGTGCTGTACAACAATGGCTGAGCCGCGTTTTTTCAGGCCACCGCGCAATTGCATGACACAGCCGGGGCAGTCCGTCAAGAGAATTTCTGCACCGGTCTTCTCGACATGGTCGAGTTTTTTGCTGAGCAGCTCGGCGGAGAGCTCCGGGAACTTGGCCGAGAAGGTGCCGCCGAAACCGCAACATACTTCGGCTTCCTCGGCTTCCTGGAAGTCGTAGCCGGCGTCTTTCAGCAGCGCCCGCGGGGCCTGGTCAACGCCGAGGCCGCGGCACAGGTGGCAGGGGGAGTGGAAGGTGACTTTTTTCCCCTTGCCGGCGAAGGCGGCACTATCAAGGCCGAGAACGTCATGGGCAAACGAGGAGAAGTCGATGACCTTGGCGGCAAAGTTTTTGGCCTTGGCCAAGAGGTTGGGATCGTCGCCGAGCAGTACCGGGTAATTGTGCTTGAGGTGCGAGGCGCAGGAGGCGCAGAGGGTGACCACATAGTCGACCTGCTCTTTGTCGAAGGCGCGCAGGTTTTGTTCAGCGACATCCCGTGAGGTTTTCATCTCGCCCATCATCTGCAGGGGCAGGCCGCAGCAGTTTTGCCTGAGAGGAAAGGCCATGCGGCAGCCGTGGGCGGCAAAAAGGGTAAAGGCCGCCTCCATCTGCTCAGGATAGACGAAGTCCTGGACGCAGCCGGAAAAGAGCCCGACCAGATATTTGACCTCTCCGGTCGGCTGCACCAGTTCCTGGAAGCGGTCGCGGAAGGGCGTGTCGGCCACCGTTGGCAGGGCCTTGAAGTCGTGCTCCTTGAAAAACATCATCGGCAAATGGCGCATAAAGCCGTCGTCCCCGGCCACCGGTCGTTGCGCCCACTTGGCGGTGCGCAAGAGGGTATGGAAGAGCTTACGATTCTTCATCACCTGGCCAAGCAGCAGACTGGGCAGGGGGTGGCCCGCCTTGTCCTGGATGCGCACGTGCACCTGCTTGATGAGGCGCGGCAGGTCGATGCCGCCGGCGCAAATATCCTTGCAGGCCTCGCAGTTGATGCAGTTCTGCACGATGTTCTTGGCTTTGTCCGGGCCATGGAAGAAATAGGTGATGATAAGGCCGATGGCACCGATATAGATATGGCCCATCTTGTGACCACCCACCAGCCGGTACACCGGGCAGACG
>CAYSON010000466.1:0-3024 GCA_964432635.1 uncultured Desulfopila sp. | reverse complement strand
AGATCCCGTCGAGATCCTGAAAAAGCTTGAATTTCAAATCCTCACGCTCAACCGCCGCCTCGACCACGAAGTCGACACCGGCCATGTCGGCAAGCCGGGTAGTAATGGTAATGCGCCCAAGGATGGCATCGCGCTCGGCGGCGCTGATCTTTTCCTTTTCAACGCTTTTTGCCAGATTCTTGGCGATCCCGCTCAAGCCTTTGGCGGTGAACTCCTCCTTGATGTCACTCATCACCACGTGCAAGCCGCTTGCCGCGGCTACCTGGGCAATGCCCGCACCCATTTGTCCCGCCCCGATAACCCCGAATTTCTCAATAGCCATGTTCTCTTCCTCTAGCTTTGTTATCGTTTAACAATCATTGCCACTGCCTCTCCGCCACCAAGGCAGAGAGAGACGAGTCCCCGCTTGGCGTCCCGCCTCGTCATCTCATAGAGAAGGGTAATCAGGAGGCGGGCGCCGCTGGCGCCGATGGGATGGCCGATGGCAACGCTGCCGCCGTTGGCGTTGACCCTGGCCGGATCAAGGTCGAGAACGCGATTGATAGCCACCGAGGTGCCGCTGAAGGATTCGTTTATCTCGAAGATATCGATGTCGGCAAGGGAAATTCCCTCCTTTTTCAAAACTTTTGGGATAGCCAGGATCGGCGCCATGAGCACATGGCGCAGCTCGATGCCGGCCGAGGCCTGGGCACCAACCTCGGCTATGATTTTGCAGCCGAGTGACTCGGCCTTGTCACGGCTCATCATCACCACCGCCGCCGCGCCGTCGCTGATGATCGAGGCGTTGCCGGCGGTGCCGACCCCGTCTTTTTTAAAGGCGGGACGCATTTTGGCAAGACTCTCGTAACTGGTAGCAGCTGGACATTCATCGCTGTTGAACAGCTTGACCTCACCGCCTTTTTGCGGCAGCGGCACTGCCATGGTTTCTTCCGACAAGCGACCGGCAGCCATGGCGGCGAGGGCGCGGCGATAGGATTCGGCAGCAAAGCGGTCCTGATCCTCGCGCGAAACGTTCCAATGTTCGCAGATCAGTTCGTTGGACATGCCCATATGAAAGTCGTTGACCACGTCCCAGAGACCGTCGTGGAGCATATGGTCCTCGATCTTGCCCGGGCCCATGCGGTGGCCCCAGCGGGCCTTGTCGAGGTAGTAGGGAGCGTTGCTCATACTCTCCATGCCGCCGGCCACCACCACCTCGGCATCGCCGCACTGGATGGCCTGGGCCGCCAGCATCGCCGCCTTGAGCGCCGAGCCGCAGACCTTGTTGACGGTGATGGCCTCGACCTCCTGGGGGAGTTCTGCCTTGATCGCTGCCTGTTTGGCGGGATTCTGTCCATAGCCGCAGGGCAGGACCATGCCCATGATGCATTCGTTGACCAAGGCCTTGTTTATCCCGGCCCGCACCACCGCTTCCTTGATGACCATGGCACCAAGATCGGTGGCACCAATCTTGCTTAAACTCCCTCCAAAACTGCCGAAGGGCGTTCTGACGGCACTCACGATGACCGCTTTTTTCATGTGTAGACCTCTGGATTTGGCGACAGCTAGGGAGATGGTTGATCTCAAACGGAACAACCGCGACTTGCCAGCGCGCAGATGGGGGATTTTGTTGCGCTCAATGAGGCCATGGCGTTTGTTAATGTTGCCGACCAAGCGCTCAATCGCCATTTACTCTTACCTAAGTTTTCCCGTTTGTCAATCTTTTTTCCACGGTAATCCGCAAGGCAAGGTGGCCCAGTCTTCAAACTCCGCAAGAAGAGTCATTGAGATCGTCAACCAATGAAGTTTCGACAATTCATGGCAAATGCCGTTCAACCACCAAGCACCAACCTGGAAGAACGCGAAATACTCTGTTCCCGAAATGGTAAACATGTTACCATCAAGCTTTGCTGCAAGCGGTGGCCGAAAGCATAGGCTCCGACCTCCCCGTCAAACATCACCGTTCCCGATCACATGCCAGCCTTTCCCTCAGTGCCCCCTTCACCGCCTTTGAGAAGACTATGGAACTGGTGCATTGTGACATTCACACTTTTCCTTTTGTACGGCTGCGCCGCGCCAACCTCGAGAGTGGCGCGCCCCGTTGATTCCACCAAAGTCATGGAAACCACCGCCTATTGCGGCTGCGACATCTGTTGCAACTGGCAACGAGGCAGCGGGGCGTGGCTCCATCTCGATTTCTGGAACCAATATGTCGCCAGTGGACCGCGCCGCGGCAAACCCTATAACGGCCTCACCGCCTCCGGCACCGTGCCCTATGAACCGCAGGAGGGCTTTTTCTCCTGGGACAGCCTGGAGCGGCCGTGGATGATTCCCCTGCGCCTGGTGCTTTTTCCCTGGTATTTCCTACCCGAGGACGGAACCATCGCCGCCGACACCAAGCATTACCCCTTCGGCACCCGCATGCACGTGCCCGGTTACGGCTGGGGGGTGGTGCGCGATCGTGGCCGCGATATCAAAGGGCCGAATCGCATAGACCTTTTTTTCGAATATCATGACGACGCCCGTCGCTGGGGCCGTCGCAAAGTGCCGGTATATATTGAACGGCGCCGCTAATTCTTCTCTCCTCGGCAACCAATGATCCCCCTGCCTGTCACCCTCCTCCGTGTCTTTCTGCCCTTTGCCGGCGGCTATTTCCTCTCCTACCTGTTCCGGGTGGTCAACGCGGTCATCGCCCCGGACCTGATCGCCGATGTCGGTGTCGGCCCCTCAGCCCTGGGCCTGCTCACCGCCAGCTACTTCATCGCCTTCGCCTCCTTTCAGCTGCCCCTGGGGGTACTGCTCGACCGCTATGGGCCACGCCGGGTGGAGGCGGCCTTGCTGCTCATCGCTGCCCTCGGTGCCGCCGTCTTCGCCCTGGCCGACCACCTCATCAGCCTGGCGTTGGGGCGGGCCCTCATCGGCCTGGGGGTCTCGGCCTGTTTGATGGCCGCATTCAAGGCCTATTCGCTGTGGTTTCCCAAAGAAAAATGGTCATTGGTCAATGGCCTGCAGATGGCCGCCGGCGGGCTCGGCGCCCTGGCCGCC
>CAYSON010000465.1:0-3041 GCA_964432635.1 uncultured Desulfopila sp. | reverse complement strand
TCGGTTGATGGGTATCGCCATGATCATCGCTGCCCTGATTGTCGGTTCCTCGATCCTCATCCTCGCCGATCGCATGTCGCAGCAATCGAGTTTCATCGGCACCCTAGGTTTGGTCGGGCTTATCCTCGCCGGCATCAACACCACCGCCTTCATCATCTCCTTCCTCTTGCCGCGAAAACAGAAATAACCGTCGGAAAAGACCTACTCCCCCTTGAGAAACCTCGCTGCTTGGTTGCACATGGAGGCGAATCCGTCGGGATCAAGGCTAGCAGCGCCGACAAAGACCCCGGAAAGGCCGGCCAGCCCCAGATAGCCCCGGACATTGTCAACTCGCACCCCGCCGCCATAGAGTATTGGCCAGGCCGGAAAGAGCCGACGAATGCGGGACACCGCCTCGGCCACCCGGGCCGGCGAAGCAGCGACGGAAATGGTCGCCGCGGATGCCGGGGTGTAGGCGATGAGCGGCGCCTCCGCTAGATTGTCGTCAAGGGCCCCCAGTTGCGCCACGGCGTTATCGTCGTCAACGCAGATCAAGGGAGTGAGGCCCACGTCCATCACCTCGCCCACCTTACGAACCACCTCCATAGTCGTCTCATGGAAATAGCGGCGCCGTTCAAGGTGTCCGACAATGGCATATCCGGCCATGCCGGTGATCATATCGGCGGCCACCGCTCCGGTATAGGATCCTTTAGGAAAGGGAGAGATATCCTGGACCGCCAGAGCAACCCCAGGCAAACGCAGCTTTCCGAGGTGGGCGGCCAGCGCCTCAAGGCTCAGCACAGTTGGAGCCACCACCACCTGCAAACGCTCTTGCGGCTGATAGTGTTCTGCGAAGCGGTCGAACCAGCGCCGACCCTCGGTGCTGCTCAGGTGGCATTTCCAGTTGGCGAAGATATACAGGGTGGTGGAATTCATGTTTGCTCCTCGGCTGCGGACAGAAATGGCCGAAGCTTGTCGTGCACCTCGGCGGCGGAGAGGCCGGTCACCGCCACCTGCTTTTTCCTGCCCTTGGCTCCGGCCACCAACGTCAGATGGCGAAGCGGCAGGTTGAGGAAATCGGCGAGAAAGTGCAGCAGCTCCTCGTTGGCGCGACCCTCCACCGGCGGTGCCTTGATGGTCAACTTCAGGCTACCATCGAACAGCCCGACGATCTTGCTTTTCGCACCCCTCGGTTGCACGTAGAGGTGAAGGAGAAGACGCCGGTCGGCCATTTGTGACAGATAGAACATGGGATCGCCGCTCTTCTTGCGGTGTTGGAGAAGCGGGTCTGTGACACAACCCGCCAAAAATCACTTAAGGTCCATGTTAATCGTGGAAATGTCGTCACCCTCGGGCTCGAGGCCATCTTCATCCGGCAAGAGAATGCTTTCAAAGAGATCGGAAAGATCGTCCTCCTTCGATGAAGGCTGATGATCAGGAAAGATTTCCAGAGCCTCAAGATAGGAGTGCAGCATCGCCTTGAGTTCATCGCGAACGCGGAGGCGTTCTTGGTGGAGTTTTTCAATTTCCTTGGGCAGTCGCGCCAACTCGGCATTGGCCTCGTTACGGAAGCGTTGCACATCTCCGCGCGCCTTTTCCATGAGTTCCCTGGCCTCCTCCTCGCTATTGTGGCGCAGAGTGTCGGCGAATTTCTGTGCGGCGAGAATGGTGGTCTTGAAATCGAGCCCCTGCTGTTTCAGCTCGTTGTTCTGTTCCTCGAGCAGTTGGAGACGCGCCCGCAACCGTTCGATCTCCGCCTGATCCTGGCGAACCACCCCGGCGTCGCCACTGCTTTTCTCCTCTAGCTCACGAAGCGTCTGCCGCAACTTGCGGTTTTCCTCCTCCACCACGACGCCAGTGGCCCTGGCCGCCTCAAGGCCGGCCTTGATGGCGAGGATCTCCTCGTCCTTATGGCGGTAACCATGTTCGATTTGCGACTGAATCGTCTCGGCGTTTTCCTGACTGAGGCGAACCTCGGCGGCAAAATTATCCTTCTCCCGTTGGAGGAATTCGAGCTCCGTCCTCAGCGATTCGATCTCTTCTGACTGGAGCCGATTCTGCTCCGTCAATTCGAAGAAGTCCTCAGCCAGCAACTCTAGGTAGGCTTTGACTTCGATCGCATCGTATCCTCTGAATTTTATCTGAAAATCCTGATCCTTTATGGCCTGTGGCGTAAGCATTTCTTCTCTCCCCTGGGAAACTCGTTAATAGACCATCCCGCTTGATTCGGAACGGCAACCGTCAGTTCTGCCCCTCTGATGACCCCATTCCCCCTACCCCATGCGCATCGCCAACTGCCGTAGGGTTTGCACCAGGAAGCTCTGCACAAACATCAAGGCGAGGATGAGCAGCATCGGGGAAAAATCGATCCCCCCCAGTTGAATCGGTAGCCAGCGACGGATGCGGCTCAACACCGGTTCGGTGGCCTCGTAAAGAAAGCGGACGATGGGATTGTAGGGATCAGCGTTAACCCAGGAAATAACGGCTCGGCCAATGATGATCCACATGTACACAGTCAGCAGGAAATCAAGCAACTGCGCCACCGCCGACATAAAATTATTGACGACAAACATAGCGACTCCTTTTTTATTAGGCCACCACGCTGCCGGGGGCAACCTTGCCGGCAGCAGTGACCAATACCATCTTCTCCCGACCCTCAATGGTGGTCTTGGCGACGAGGATCATGCCTTGGGAAGTTATTCCCATGAGCTTGGCCGGCTTGAGGTTGGCAACGATCAGTACCTGGCGCCCGAGCAACTCCTCGGCACGATAAGCTTCGGCGATCCCGGCAACGATGACCCGCGGCTCCGGCGCCACCAGGGTGATTTTGAGCAGTTTATGGGAATTTTTGACCGGCTCGACAGCAACGATCTCCGCCACCCGCAGCTCCACCTTCTTGAAATCGGCAACGTCGACCAAGCCAGCCCCGACACCAGCCGGCTGCAGGCTCGGCGGTGGCTCTTTTGCGCCTTTCTCCCTTTTTGCTTCGGCCGCCGCCTTGTCCTCCAGCCGGGGAAAGAGGGCAGGAGCGGCGGCGAGCTCGCGGCCAGCCTTGAGCAATC
>CAYSON010000464.1:0-3045 GCA_964432635.1 uncultured Desulfopila sp. | reverse complement strand
CCTACGAGGCCACCAAAAATCTGCCCACGCAAAAAAAGATCATAGAGGGGTGGGCTGGGCCGGTAGAGGTCGATGAACTCAAGGGCAAGAAGATCACCATCGTGCCGATTCTTAGAGCCGGCCTGGGTATGATGAACGGGGTCATCGATCTCATTCCCTCGGCCAAGGTCAGCGTTGTCGGCTATTATCGTAACGAGGAGACCCTGCTGCCGGTGGAATACTACGTCAAAACCGCCAAGGACATTGAGGAGCGGGTGGCCCTGATTCTTGATCCAATGCTGGCCACCGGCGGCACCCTGCTGGCGACCATCGAGACCTTGAAAAAGGCCGGATGTCAAAACATCAAGGGACTGTTTCTGGTGGCCGCTCCGGAGGGGTTGAAAAAAGTCACCGAGGCCCATCCCGATGTCGACATCTATGTTGCCTCGGTGGACGATGGGCTCAACGAGGTCGGTTATATCCTGCCCGGCCTGGGCGATGCCGGCGATAAAATTTTCGGCACAAAATAGTGGGGCATGTAGCCCCCGGAATCTTGTACAAATAACGGTACAGCCGCTCGGAGGTGGAAATGAGTTTTCCAATTGATTTAAGTAAATATGTGTCCCTGTCGTTTTCCCTCGGGGAGGAAAAATTATCTGACGAGCGTCTTGGCGATCTCGCCGGCAATATCCGCTTGGTGCGCGACACCCTGGTGTTTTTCACCGCGCTTGCCAACGCCAAGGGGCTGGGCGGTCACACCGGCGGCGCCTACGACATCGTACCGGAGTTACTGATTGTCGATGGCTTTATGAAGGGTTCGGGAGTTCTCCACCCGGTGCATTTCGATGAGGCGGGCCATCGTGTCGCCATCCAATATGTCATGGCGGTGCTCGGTGGCTACAAACCAGTGGAGTCGCTGCTGCACTACCGAGAGTACGGCCATGGCCTCTACGGTCACCCTGAGCGCAACGACGAGCATGGGGTCTTTTTCTCCTCCGGTCGCCTTGGCCATTTGTGGAGTTACGTCAACGGTATCGCCGAGGCCGACCGCAGCAAGACGGTGGTCATGTTCGGCAGCGACGGTTCGCAGATGGAGGGCGACAACGCCGAGGCGGCCCGCTATGCGGTGGCCCGGGGGCTTAAAGTCAAACTCTTCATCGACGACAACGATGTCACCATCGCCGGCCACCCGAGCAAGTACATGCAGGGTTACGACGTGGCTCGCACCCTCGCCGGGCAGGGGGTGGCGGTGAGTGTTGGCGACGGCGAGGACCTCCAGGCGCTTTATGGACGAATCCATCAGGCCCTAACCAGCGAAGGACCGGTGGCGGTGATCAACAAACGAGAGATGGCGGTGGGCGTTCCCGGCATCGAGGGCTCACCCAAAGGGCATGACGTCATTGCCGTCGATCTGGCCATTGCCTATCTGCGCCAGAGAGGGCTGGAAGCGGCGGCGGCGATGCTCGAAAATCACCCCATAACCAAAAGCGACATCACCTATCTCGGCAGCAGCAAAGAAACCGGCAAGGTCCGCGACGACTTTGGCAAAGTGCTGTGCGAGCTGCTCGGCACCATGGACAGGCCGGAAGAGAGGGTGCTGGTGGTCGACTCCGATCTCGAGGGTTCCTGCGGCCTGCACCACATCCGCAAGAAGTATCCACAGCTCTATGTGCATGGCGGCATCATGGAGCGTAACAACTACTCGGTGGCCGCTGGCTTCGGCTCTGAACCGGGGCGCCAGGGAGTCTTCGGCACCTTCTCGGCCTTTCTCGAAATGGTGGTCTCCGAGATCACCATGGCTCGCCTCAACCATGTCAACGTACTCGCCCATTTTTCCCATGCGGGTATCGACGACATGGCCGACAATACCTGCCACTTCGGCATCAACAATTTTTTTGCCGACAACGGCGTCGCCGAGGGCGATACCACTCGGCTCTACTTCCCCGCCGATGTGTTGCAGTTGCAAGCGATGCTCAAGGTGATTTTTTACCAGCCGGGTCTGCGCTTTCTCTTCTCCACCCGCTCCGCCACCCCCTATCTCCTCGATGACCAGGGGCAGAAGATCTTCGGCGAGTCCTATGTCTTCGCTCCGGGAAAGGACGAGATCATCAGGGAGGGGAGGGACGGCTGGGTGGTCAGCTATGGCGAGATGACCTACCGCTGCCTTGATGCGGTTCTACAGTTGCGCCGCCAGGGGCTGGAAGTGGGGTTGATCAACAAGCCGACCCTCAACGTTGTCGACGAAGACACCTTGACCCTGGTTGGCACCAGCCCCTTCGTTCTAGTGGTGGAAAGTCAGAACGTCAAGACCGGCCTGGGCGCGCGCTACGGCACCTGGCTGCTTGAGCGTGGCCTCCATCCCCGCTATGGTTGCATCGGCACCAGCAGAATCGGTCGAGGTGGCATCGCCGAGCAGTTACCCAATCAGCGCCTTGACGTCGAGGATATCGTCGACAAGATACTTTCGCTCAGTTAGAACCCACCCCCAGCGTCCGGGGTTGCTGCGCACAGCACCTTGGCGCGGCTGGGACGGTATTGCCGTAAAAAATGGTCAAGGTCCTTTAACGCATTAAAAAAAGTTGCAAAGAAATGGGACCTTAGGTTAGGGTAGCGAAGAATTTTGTCTGGTTGACAGAGAAGATGCGCACGGAGCTTTGCGGTGGCACCGATGGTGCCGACCGTTAACTGGTGGCCCGCAACAGGGCCACAACAGCAATGAGGGAGACGTAATGGACGGGAAAACAGATCTGCCCGGAGCAGTGGAGAAGAAGATCGGTACTCTGCTGACGCCGGGGCGAAAAATTCGTACCAAGCTCTTGTGGTCGTTTATGACGCTGATTGCCTTTACCCTGGTAGTCATTGCCATTACCCTGATTTCCCAGACCTATGCTGCAAAGACCGTCGAATCCCTCGTCCAGGTGTACGGCCGTATTGCCCGTCTCAGCCTGGAGACGGAAAACACCCTGCGGCTTATGCAGCGCTACGAGAAAAGTTTCCTCCTCGACCACGAAAAAAAGGGTATTCGTGAGGCCAAGGAGCTCTATCTCAATCCCTTTGACGATCTCG
>CAYSON010000463.1:1738-3046 GCA_964432635.1 uncultured Desulfopila sp. | reverse complement strand
ATGTCGGGATGGTCTGGTTCTGGTTGATACCGGGCTCGGCGAACATTGTCCGCAGGGCTACGTGTCCACAGCTCCGTGGGCCCTGCTGCAGGGACTGCAAGCCTTGGGGATAAAGCGGGAGGATATACTCCACGTGGTAATCACCCATGGCGATTTCGACCATGCCGGAGGGCTGACTATGGCAACGACTGGGGGCGGCCGGCAAACGACCTTTCCCGGAGCTGTCCATCATCTGCAGCGCGCGGAGTGGGAGGAGATTCATGCACCGCACAGGCGGTCCGCCGAGGCCTATGATGCCGATTCACTGGCACTGCTGCCTGCAGGGAAGCTGCATCTCGTCGATGGCGAAGAGGTTATTTGCCCTGGCATCACCGTGCGGCTCTCGGGTGGCCATACCCGCGGCCACCAGGTGGTAGAGATACGCAGCGGTAACCACCTGGCGCTTCATCTCGGGGATCTCATGCCTACCCACAATCATGTCAATCCCCTGTGGCACCTCGCTTACGACAATTACCCGCTGACGGTCATCGACCGAAAGATTGAATACCTTGAACGCGATGGCCAGGAGGAACCCTGGTTTCTGTTCTACCATGATCCCCTTGTTCGCGCCTGTCGTCTTGATCGGCAGGGCACGGTGAAGGAGACCTGGCCGGACCCCCTGGCGAAGGGTACATAAAGGAATGGCGATTGCGGTTGGGGAAGAGGGATGACGCCGTTCTGCTGCTTGTCGAAACACGTTTGAAACGAGGAGGGTGCAATGGCAGAAATTGCAGGGAAGTTCCGCGCCATGGTTGTAACGGAAAACGGTGACGGCACTTTTGCACGGAGAGTTGTCGTGAGAAACTTCGACGAGCTTCCTCCCGGGGAGGTCCTGGTGCGCGTGCACTGGTCTTCGCTCAACTATAAGGATGCTCTGTCGGCCGGCGGCAATCGCGGAGTGACCAAAACCTACCCGCATACTCCGGGTGTCGACGCTGCTGGAGTCGTTGTGGAGAGCGCTCATCCCGAGTTTTCGAGCGGCGATGAAGTGCTGGTCACCAGTTACGATTTAGGCATGAACACCTCCGGTGGTTTCGCCGAATACATCCGCGTACCGGCGGCATGGGTGGTGCCGCTGCCCGCCGGGCTCAACCTCAAGGAAAGCATGATGCTCGGTACCGCCGGACTCACCGCCGGCCTGGCGGTGCGCGCTCTGGGAGGGATTGCGGCGCAAAACCGCGGCGAGATTCTGGTCACTGGAGCCAGCGGTGGGGTCGGCATTCTTGCCGTTTCCATTCTCGCCAGACTGGGCTGCAGGGTGGCAGCGGT
>CAYSON010000463.1:0-1728 GCA_964432635.1 uncultured Desulfopila sp. | reverse complement strand
GCAACATCTCTACTTTCCCGTGAGGAGGCCAGTGAGGGCAAGGACAAACCGCTGCTCAAGGGACGCTGGGCAGGGGTGATCGATGGCGTTGGCGGGGACATCCTGGCCACTGCGATCAAGTCGCTGCTGCCGCAAGGAGTGGCGGCCTGCTGCGGTAACGTCGCATCGGTTGATCTGCCCTTGACCGTTTTCCCCTTCATTTTGCGAGGAGTGTCACTGATCGGCATTGATTCGCAGAATTGTCCGATGCGCGAGAGGAGAGAGGTCTGGCAGATTTTGGCGGGGGAGTGGAAACCGCAGCACCTCAACCAGATATGCCGGGAGGTGGCACTGGAGGAGGTGGACAAGGAGATAGGGGTGATTCTCAGTGGCGGGCAGCAGGGGCGGGTGGTGGTCAGGATGTGACCGTTTTTCGCTGCCAGGGCAAGCCGGGGTCGATAATGACCGATCCCGGCATCACAAAGGGCATTGCAGAACAGGGAAAGAGTTATGAAACGAACCGGATTTGTTTATGACGAAAGGTATCTGCTGCACCTCACCGGAAACTACCATCCGGAGTCCCCCGAACGTTTGCTGGCCATTCATAAATGGCTCGAGACATCGGGAATGCTCGGCAAGCTTATTCCCATCAGGGCGACCCGGGCCAATCAGCGCTGGATCGAGGCGGTTCACAACATCCACTATATCATGCGGTTCGACGAGGCCTGCATCTCCGGGATGAGCGAATTCGAACACGCCGACAATGCCATCTGCCGGGATACTTACGAAGCCGCCTTTTTTGCCGTGGGCGGGGTGCTTAATGCCATAGATGCGGTGATCAAGGGTGAGGTTGACAACGCCTTTTGCGCCGTTCGCCCCCCCGGGCACCATGCCGAGGTCGACCGGGCGATGGGTTTTTGCTACTTCAACAATGTCGCCATCGGCGCCCGCTATCTCCAGCAGCAACATGGTATCGGCAGAGTTGGTATCATCGATTTTGATGTCCACCATGGCAACGGCACCCAGCATATTTTTGACCGTGATCCCTCGGTCTTTTACTACAGCATCCACGAGCATCCCTCCTTCGCCTACCCCGGCACCGGACGTGAGTTTGAGACCGGCATCGGTGAAGGGGAGGGCTTTACCGCCAACTCCCCGGTCCTGCCGGGACGCGGCGATGACGACTACAAGCGCTTGATCATGCAGGACCTGGTGCCAGCCTTCAAGAAGTTCAATCCCGAGTTCATCCTGCTGTCGTCAGGTTTCGACGCGCATGAAAGTGATATGATGTCTGGAACCAACCTGACCACGGAGGGCTACGATTTCATCTCCGAGGTGCTCATCAATCTGGTCAACCGCTGCTCCGACGGGCGCGTGGTTTCCGTGCTTGAGGGCGGCTACAATCTTGATGTCCTGCCGATGCTGGTGGAAAATCATATCCGGTTCCTCGCTGATCTCCGCTGAATAGTGGGAGGCGCGAGGAACCCTAAGGCACGATCATCCAATAGAATTGAGGAGGTCCTATGTTTGTGAGTGAAAGAATGTCGAGAGATCTGATCACCGCCTCGTCCGAGATGACCATTTTGGAGGCGAGAACGGTGATGGCCGAAAAGAAGATCCGTCATTTGCCGGTGATCGATGCGGCCGGCAAGTTGATTGGTATCGTCAGCGATCGCGATATCCGTGACGCCATGCCATCGATCCTCCTGAAAAAGGACGATTATGAGGCCACCCTGGCCCAAGTAGGCG
>CAYSON010000462.1:0-3047 GCA_964432635.1 uncultured Desulfopila sp. | reverse complement strand
CAACGGCGCCGCTATCGCCATCAGGACGTGGAGCTGGTACTGAGGATCAAGAGCTTGCTGCACGACCAGGGCTATACCATCGCCGGGGCGCGCAAGCTCCTGCAGAGCGGTGGCGAGGCCACGGCCCCGCCACCCTCTTCGCCTCCACTCACAAGCATCGATGAACGATGCAAACTGCGGCTGATCAAGGAAGAATTGCGCCAGCTGCAAGCCATTCTGATCCCAAGGAAAGATTACCAATCGCGCCGCTGATAGTGTTGACAGCCCCCCTCGACCATGGTAGAAAGGGCGGCACGAGTCGGGATGTAGCGCAGCCTGGTTAGCGCACAAGTCTGGGGGACTTGGGGCCGGAGGTTCGAATCCTCTCATCCCGACCACTTGCAAACGACCAAAGTCCCGAGCCACTGCTGGCTCGGGACTTTTTTTGTTCGATCACACCCTCTCGCCTTGCCGGCATTGTCGTTGCTTATGGCTCGAGAGTTCTCAACAAGCTATTGTCGTGGTCGTTGAAAAGGTGTAAGAATCCTCAGTCTCAGATTCTTACCAGCATAGATCTTCACTTCATCAAGTAGCGTGCCAATCGACTCTCTCATCCCTTGGCAACCAAACGACAAGTGATTCCGACAACGAGCCAATGCATATCCATACGGTAGGTCTGAAAGGGTTAAAAACCCCGGTGCGCGTGAAGGAGAAGAGCGGCAAACTGCAGAACACCATTGCCACGATATCAATGCAAGCGCGGCTTTTCGACGGCAGTAAGGATAATTGCGTTGAAACCTTCACCTCTATTCTCAATGACCACCTGGGGGAATTGTCGGTAACCAGCTTTTCCACCATCCTCGCCAAATTGCAGAAGGGCTTGCAGGCGAAAAGCGTCCGACTGGAAATGACCTTTCCCTATTTCCTCGACAAGAAGGCCCCGGTCAGTGCCACCCACAGCCTGATGGAGTACAGCTGCTCCTTCTCCGGCGGCATTGGTGACAACGAGGGTTTTATCCTCACCGTAGGTGTGCCGGTAACTACGCTCTGCCCCTGCTCCAAGGAGATCAGCGCCGGCGGCGCCCATAATCAGCGGGCCGAGGTCACCCTCAATGTCAAATTCAAAAATTTTATCTGGGTCGAGGATCTCATCGCCATGATCGAGAAATCGGCCTCCTGCGAACTCTATTCCCTGCTCAAGCGGCCGGACGAGAAGTATGTCACCGAGAAGGCCTTCAACAATCCGATGTTCGTCGAGGATGTGGTGCGAAAGGTGGCGGTCTCCGCCCTGGCCGACCCCAATATTCTCTGGTTCTCCGCAGGAGTGGAGAGTTTCGAGTCGATTCACAAGCATAGCGCCTACGCCTATGTCGACAGTAACGAGCTGCGCTAAGCACTCGGCATTGTTTCCCGCCCTATACTAGGAAAAATCCCTGCTGAAGCGGTCCAGGGCGCGGGATAGTCGCCGCACCCCTTCCTCGATGGTATTGGCATCGACGCAGGAAAAGCTGAACCGCATGGTCGCCGTCGAGCCGTTACCGGTATAAAAGGGGTTCCCAGGAACAAAGACCACCTTCTCGCCTACCGCCACCTGAAACAGTTCCATGGCATCCATGTTCGCCGGCAGCCTGCCCCACAAAAACATGCCTCCCTCCGGCCTGGTAAAGCTTATACTCTTGGGGAAATGGCGCCCCAGCGCCTCCTGCATTGCCCGACACTGTCGGCCGTAGACCCCGGTGATCCGAGCAATATGATGATCAAGATTGTTGTCAGCAAGAAAGGTGGCCATGATCCTCTGGATGAAGCTTGAGGTGTGTAGGTCGGCAGCCTGTTTGGCGATGATCAGCTTGTCGTGGAGCCAGGAAGGCGCCACCAGCCAGCCAAGGCGAAATCCCGGGGCAACCACCTTGGAAAAAGAGCCGAGCAGCACGGTCTGTTCCGGCAGGTAGTGATGAAAGGATTTGGCCTCGCGTCCGGCAAAACGCAGCTCACCGTAAGGATCGTCCTCGACCACCACAAAGCGGTGCTCCCGAGCCAGGGCCGCTACCTGGGCGCGGTTGTCATCGCTATAGCTGACCCCGGATGGATTCTGAAAGCTGGGCACGGCGTAGAGCAGTTTGGCTTTGGCACCGGCCAAGGTTTTCGCCAGCAGGGCAAGGTCCAGACCATCGTCGTTCAGGGTCACCGGCAAAAAGCGCGGCTGAAAGAGCGAAAGCGACTGGATGGCACCAAGGTAGCCCGGTTCCTCGATCAACACCCCGTCGCCGCAATCGAGCAGGGCCTTGCCAAGAAGGTCGAGACCCTGCTGCGAGCCGTTGGTGATAACAATGCGCTCGGCATCAACATGCAGCCCTTTTTTTTCCATGTAGCGATTGGCAATCCACTGCCTGAGATCCTCGTCCCCTTCCGTCCTGCTGTATTGCAGCGCCGCCCCACCCTGCTGAGAGAAGACCTTGGCAGATGCCGCAGCAAGTTCCTCGACCGGGAAATAGGCAGCATTGGGCAATCCCCCGGCAAAGGAGATAACGGTCGGATCAAGAGAAACCTTGAGAATTTCGCGTATAAACGAGCGGGGCACCCCCGCCATGCGTTCGGCAAAGGTATGGTCCATGAGCTACTCCTGGGGAAACGAGATTGGGCTTTCCGCCTTATACGAACTCGGTTACAACAAGGGCAGAGTGAAGGTGAAGAATGTACCACTGGCTGCCGGCGATCATCCTGATCTGTGCGGCGAGCTGTGGCGCATTGGCACGCTCAGCCGGGGCGAAATAGGTCTCCATCGCGTTGTCCTCCGCCATCGACAAATAAGGGGAACATGCTCCAAATGGCCCGACCGGTCAACGGTGTCCGTGAGGGTTGCTCCAGCCCGAATCTTTTTTGCTGTCGAACATTCTTTGCAGCGTCGCCATTTCACGCTCGGCCTCACGCAGCTCCTGCGCACACCGTTCGGCCTCACTTTGCTGAGCTCCGGCCAGACCCCGCCGCAGTTCCTCCACCTTTTTCTGCGCCCGATACAATTCCTGGGCGAGGATGCGTATCGACATCGTTCCTCCCTGTTGTTAGCCCCA
>CAYSON010000461.1:0-3054 GCA_964432635.1 uncultured Desulfopila sp. | reverse complement strand
TGCAGGCCTAGGTGGGTAAACGGCGACCACGACAAAAGTGTCGTTGCCGCAGGTGGTTTTCCCCTTTTTCACATATCACGCCAATTTTTCTTGTCACAGTTGCCGGAACGGTGTTTTTGGGCTACTATGCTTATTCAACAACTATGCGCTGTTAACCAACTTCTCCAACTCGCGGGGAACGACACCTATGACCGACGATCCCGCCATCCTGCAAGCCATTAGCGACGGCAAACCGGTTCGCATCTTCCTCCCCCTGCAGAACACCCTCGAGCGCCTGCGCTTGAACTGCCTCTGTCGCGATATCGCGCCACCAAGATTTTCCCTGGTTTTTAGCTCTGGCCTTCTGCCAATCAAGGAAATCGACAAGAATCAGCCGGCCATCGTCAGCGTCGATATGGGCGGGCCAACCCTGTCCCTGGAGGCGATGATCGAGGAGATAGACGGCACGCAGGTCTTGAAAATGTTCCTGCAAAAATCGATCAACCACCAGCAATTACGAGATTTTTTCCGCATCGATGCCATAACCGAGGTTGTCGCCTCGGAACTGCGCGGTGAAGTGCCTGACGAGCCACCCTGGTCGATGGTGGGAGAATCTCTTGACATCAGCGGCAGCGGTATCCTGGTGCTTTTTGCTCAGTGTCCTCCCGATGACAAACAGATAAAACTCTCCATCTCCCTGCCCATGGCCAATGACCAACCGATATCGGCCATCGGTCACACGGTGCGGGTGAAACACCAAGACGACGGCCGTTGCGAGGTCGCCTACCATTTTGACGATATCGCCATTGAGGATCGCGACAAGATCATCGGCCACTGCCTCATTCTGCAGCGCAAGATGCTGCGGCTCAAGGTACAGGTTTTGGAACAATAACCGTTCTCTATTTCTGAGCCATGGAAATCGTCAAGTCACAGCAGGATCTGGTCAAGCTGGTCAAATCAATTGGGGATGGAGAATCAGCCACCCTCACCTTGACCGACGGCAACAATAACCAGCACACCATACAAGGGGTGTACAAGGAATCGGAGGCCCCTTGCTTCTTCTTCCTCGGACCGGCCGGGTCCCTGCCGGATAATCTCGACAATTCCTGGCGCTGCTTCTTTATCAGCAACGATGCAGAGGGAAAGGAGGTGTCCTTTCTCGCCGACGTGGTGAAGCAAAACAGTTCAAGAATCGTCGAAATGGTCGCCCGGCAGACGGTACGCTTTGAGGATATGCGGCGATTCTTCCGAGTCACCCTGCGAACCCCGGTGGCAATCCACTTTAAAGACCCGGATCCGAACAGCGATGACAACGACTGGCATCTTGCCGGAGAAACCGTCGATATCTCGCAAACCGGCATTCTTGTTCTGCTGCCGGAAGAGTGTCGCAACGCCCATGGTCTTGATATCGAGTTGACCCTTGATCAACCGTCCAAAACGATCTTCTGCACCGGTCACCTGGTACGCACCAAACGACTCAAAAAGGAACGTTGGCTGACCTCCTTTCATTTCGACGAGATCTCCAGTGCCGACCGCGACACCCTGGCCAAACGCTGCTTCGTCGAGCAACGCCGCCAACTGCGCGACAAAGGTCAGACCTATTGACTTACTTAGCAATGGGTATGACAACCTCCTCCATGGGGAGAGGTCTATGGATATCATCAACCCGCCATCATCAATTGCCTTCGTCGGCCATGCAACCTCGCAGGGCAAAGGACGAGGCCAGGGCCAGTTGTCACCGCCCCTTGGACAACTCCTCAAGGCTCTGGTTGTTGAGGCGCGGGGCGACAACCGCTTTATCCTCGACATAGGAGGCCAACGGCTCACCGCCAGTTCCGAGGCCAAACTCAGTGTTGGTCAGACCCTGCAACTGCAGGTGACCAAAACCGAGCCGACTATCGAGCTGAAGATCGTTGCCGGCACCGACAATCTCCTCACCGGCAAATCCCTGGCTCTGCTCGGCAAGAACATCGACCTCGGCGCTCTTTTTGCCGCCATGAAAGGTCTGACTCCCCCGCCGCTGACCCTGCACTCTCCCACCAGCCGTGCCACTATCGAAGAATTTTTCAGTTTGCAACAAAGCGACCTTGGCGACCAGGGGGGGGCAACCCTCAAGCGGCTCGTCGACACCCTCGGTATCAACCTCGAACACCTGCTGGCTCGTGGGGATAAAGATGCGGCATCCCGCACCCTCAAGGCGGCACTGCTCGAGGTGATCCAGGTCTTCTCCTCCGCCGAGGACCTGGCGGAAACCACGCAAAAAATCTTGACCACCCTCGAACTCTTTCAGCTGGTGCAATTGCAGAGTGGCTCACCCACGCAACTGATTTTCCCCCTTCCCCTGCCCTTCGTCGAACAAGGCTATCTTCTCGTTGATCAGGAGCAACCGGGTGAAGGCGACCACGGTGACAAGCCTTGGGAAAACCGTTTTTCGCTGCATCTCACCATGTCCGAACTCGGCCACCTGCGCATCGAATTCCTTCGCAACCAGGAAGGGCTGTTCATCCGCTTCTTTGCCGACAGCGACGATAAGGCCCGTTTTCTTGCCGACTATGATGGCGAACTCAAGACCGCCATCGCCGACACCCCTCTGCTAGGCCTCTCCTTCTCCTCAGGGGCGAGCGATCCCGTCCAGGATCTGCTGCGACGAGTGGTGCCGCTGGGGCAATCGCTGCTCGACACCAAGGTATAGGCCATGGCGGAAACAAAGGAAACCTCCAAGGCGGTCGCCCTGGTCTATAACGAAAAGGAAGGCTCGGCCCCAAAAGTGGTGGCCTCGGGCAAAGGACTGATCGCCGAAAAAATCGTCGCCACCGCCCGCGAAGCCGGCGTGCATATCAAGGAAGATGCCAATTTAGTCGAGATCCTCTCGAAAATTCCCCTGGGAAATGAGATCCCGGTGGAACTGTATCAGACCGTCGCTGAGGTCTTGGCCTTCGTCTATCAGGTGAATAAAAAGTTCAAGGACAAGGTGGGGGACAAGGGGTGAGCAGGGGGCAAGAAACAGCAAAGGCGAGATTCGCGCTGCTGCGTGAATCTCGCCTTTTATGAACTGGCGGAGCGGACGGGGCTCGA
>CAYSON010000460.1:2040-3055 GCA_964432635.1 uncultured Desulfopila sp. | reverse complement strand
GTGATGCCGACCCTCAGCACGGGGAATTCGGCAATATACTGGCCCCAGGTGGCATGACAGAGCGAGAAGCCATACCAGGCGACGAAGAGTGCCAGCGCCACCATCAGCAGATTGACGACGAAAGTCAGCGCCGGGCGGGCACTGGCCGGGAAGCGGTCGGTGAACATGGTGACGGCAATATGCCCACCTGCCCGGTAGGTTGCTGCGGCCCCAATGAAGCTGAAGATGATCATGCAGAGGATGGCAAGCGGTTCGGGCCACATCGAGCCATGGCCAAGGACATAGCGGTTGAATACCCCAATGGGGATGACCACCGTCATGACGATGAGGGCGATCCCCGAGCTCCAGATGCACAGGCGGTAGAGCCAGTCCATCGCGGTAAGAATATCTTCTTTCATAAGCCTTGCTTACCTCTACCGGGAAAAATGCTGGTGCAGGCGGGAACGGCTTGAATTGCCGCCATCTCCGCCTGCAGGTTATTGGTCAATTATTGAACTGCTTCGATGCGTTTGATCAATTCGGCATAATCCTTGCCGTACTTCTCGCGTACCGGGGCAGTTAGGTCGTAAAAGGCCTTCTTGTCAACCTCGACAAACTCGACCCCGGCCTTCTTCAGTCCTTCCTTCGACTCGGCCACTTTCTTGTCCCAGAGCTCGCGTTGCTCAAATTGGGCCTCGCGGGCCAGCTTTTTCATCAAGGTCTGCTCATCCGCAGAGAGTTTTTCAAAGACCACCTTCGACATCACGAAGATTTCTGGGATGATCAAATGGCCAGTGAGGCTGTAGTATTTGGCGACGGTATGGTGATTTTGGGTGAAATAGGTCGGTTCGTTATTTTCGGCACCATCGACGACGCCGGTCTGCAAGGCGCTATACAACTCGCCGAAGCCCATGGCGATACCGTTGCCGCCCATGGCGTTCATGGTGTCGATAAAGAGCGGGTTGCCCATCATCCGCACCTTCTGGCCTTTCAGGTCGGCCGGGTTCTTGACCGGTTTTTTCAGATAGAGGCTGCG
>CAYSON010000460.1:0-2030 GCA_964432635.1 uncultured Desulfopila sp. | reverse complement strand
CTTCGGGTGCCGCCGTCCATCCAGCCCAAGGCTACCATCATCGAGGGGCTGGCGGTGATCTTGGCGAGCAGTTCGTCGCCGATCGGGCCATCGACGACCTTGCGCATATGGGCTTCGTCACGGAAGACAAAGGGCATGTTGAAGACGTTGACCTCCGGCACCACCGGGCCGACCGGGCCGAGCGAGGTGCGCAGGATGGCGATGGCACCGACCTGGGTCTGCTCGATCATCGCTTTTTCGTCGCCGAGAATGGCGCCGGGAAACATCTTCAGGGTCAGCTTGCCTGCGGTGGCCGCCTCCAATTTTTTGCCGAGATTCTGCATGGCGACGACATTGGGATAGCCTTCCGGATGCACGTCGGCGGCCTTGAGTTCCATGGCGGCCGCAGCCGGATTGGTCATCACGGTCAGGGCGCCGAGGGTCAGGGCCAACTTATACAGGGACTTACCGAGCTTCATGAGACACCTCCATCTGATTGTGAACGGGACGATCCCGAGTTTTGCCGTGCAGCTCTTTCTGCGCACGGGTCTTTTTGCACCAATTTTCTGTAGTAAAGTTATCAGAAAAACCTAAATATCCCTTTGTTCGACATATGTTGTAGATTTACTACAAAAATCATTTCTGTCAACAACTATTTCAGTGGCGGTTAGTTTCGCCATAAGTTCGCCATAATCAAAGAAAAAGTGGGGAGATATGACGCTCAAAAAGGTTGCCGCAAACCTGGCGGCCGATTTCCGCACGATGCCGAGCGAGTGCCCCTAGATACTCCTCGCCCAGTTCCGCCGCCACCTTGTAGCCGACATGGAGGAGCTGGCGGAGGTTGGGGTCGTAATCTCGGCAGCGTTGGTCATGGCGAATGGCCGCCGCCAGCCGCGCTCCCGACCAGCCGTCGACCTTCTCGGGGGCGGGCAGGGCGGCTCGGTTGATATCGATCACCGTGGCATAGGGCTGACAGAGGGCGTCGAAGCGCTCAAAACTCTCGCGGTAGATTCTTTTCACCAGGGTGGTCGCATTGTCACCGCATTCGGCAAGGCCGATCAGCTCTTCCAGCCAGGTGGTGCCGGCGGTCTTGATATGGACGCCAGTGTCATGGTCCGCCATGGCCTTGCGGATGCCCGGATAGATGGAGAATTTGTCGCTGCCGCTGTGAACGGAGAGCTTGAGCGTTGCGGGCAGGCCGAAATCGGCCACCGCCCTGCGGATAACACAAATATCGTCGCTGAATTCGCGCTCGAAAAGGGCGACATCCTCCTGGTAATCGACCCCCTTGTTGAAGCGCCCGGAAAATTTGGGGGCGATGGTTTGCACCGGCACCTTCTCTTTTGCCAGGGCGGCGAGGATGACATAGAGCTCGTCCGGCCGCTGTGGCTCGGCGGTTTCGTCCATGGAGATCTCGGTGATGAATTCGCCCTGGCCCTTATGGGCTTCGATATGATGGTAGATAACCGCCGCCTGACGGACGGCAAAGAGGTACTTCTCAGCTATGGAGTGTAGGCGCTCTTTCGGGAAAAAGAGTGGCTCGGCGATACCGGCGACGTTCAGGCGACCCCCTTGTCGGGCGATGAAATCGAGGCCGAAAGCAACGAAGTCGTCGAGATCGGCACGGCTGGCCGCTTGGCCGATATATTCCGCGACATCGATGGTGAAGAAGTCGCTGGGGAGGAGAAAGGGATCGACATTGGCAAGGTTAATATGGTCGGCGTCGACATGGTAGCTGCCTTTCCAAGCCGCAGTGTGAATGGCCTCGTCCGCCTCGCGGCGCACATCGACCGGAGAGGTACCGCCGATGCCATGCTCGCGCTGTGATTTATTCCAGACGATGGCCAGATCGAGTCCCTGTTCTTTGGCCTTGATCACCGCCGCCAGTTGCGCCGAGCCCTGTTGGCCAAAGCGGTCGCCGGTGCCGAAGGAATATTTGGCGAGTTGCATGGGCTGTCTCCTTGGGGGGTTTAACGGGTGTAGGCGGTGGAGGTGGTCGCACCGCCGCAGCCGGTCCACGGATGGCGCACCGCGCTGGCTTGCACCGCGAC
>CAYSON010000459.1:0-3058 GCA_964432635.1 uncultured Desulfopila sp. | reverse complement strand
TGGGCCGGATGGTGGCCTCAGGGTTGATCGCTACCTGCGTGCGGAAGGCCAAGAAATGATCTTCGGTGGTGGTGACTGTATCCACTTCGCGCCACAACCCCTTGATAAGGTTGGGGTGTATGCGGTGCGCCAAAATCCCGTGCTGCTGCACAATCTCCTTGCCAGTCTCGAAGGCCGTCCGCTCGAGGTCTTTGCGCCCGGCGGAACGTATCTGCTCATTTACAATCTCGGCGACGGCGATGGGGTTCTCGCCAAATGGTCCCTGACCTTTTCCGGTAAGCTGGCCTTTGCCATCAAGGATTGGATTGATCGCCGCTTTATCAAAAACTTTCAGGAGTAAGGAACGGGACGAGGCTGTTTGCCCTCTTGATCTTGCACCGCTTTTTTCGTATGAAGAAGGGATTGGAAGGGGTGCGCCACTTACGGTGAAGACCGACCGTTGTCTTGGGGCGGTAGAAAAACCCGTTGCGAAAGGAAATTTTATCTTTGAGGTATGCTATGTGGGAATGCGGGGTGTGCGGATATATCCACAAGGAAGGGGACCCGCCGGAGAAATGTCCGGTGTGCGAGGCCCCGAAAACGGTATTCAAGAAGAACGCCGACAAGGGCGATGCAGCGCCTGCCGTGCGCCGCTGGCGCTGCTTGGTATGCGGCTATATTCACAGTGGCGACGAGCCGCCGCAAACCTGTCCGGTTTGTGGTGCTGCCAAGAACCAGTTCGTCGAGATCGACGCTGACGGCAACAAGATCGCCGGTGAGGGTGTCGCCGCTCCTTCCGCCGTTGCCGTGGTTGCCTCTGGCGTCGACCACATCAAGCCGTCTCCAGCCGGGCGGAAAACCATGCTGGAAAGGGTGGCCGGGTTGGTGCTCAGTCTGCATCTGCACCCGATTACCGTCCACTTTCCCAACGGCATCCTGCCGGCGGTGCTGGTCTTTCTTGGGATCGGCGTCTATTTCAATATCGCCGCCCTGGAGACCGCTGCCTACTACAACCTTATTTTTGTGCTGATTATGTTGCCTGTGGTACTGGCCACCGGGTTCATCGAGTGGCGGCTGCGCTACAAGGGTGCCAAGACCTTTATTTTCATCACCAAGATCCTCTGCTCTCTGGTGGTGCTGGCTGCCACCAACGTCCTGGTGTTCTGGCGGCTTATTGATCCGGCGGTGCTGGCGGCGGAGTCGCCCTATCGCCTCATCTATCTTGGAGTGGCCGCCGGCCTGTTGGGAGCCGCCGGCATCGCCGGCCATCTCGGCGGCAAGCTGGTCTTCGGCTCAAGGGGGTGATGGCACCTGAACGTGGAGCGTCAGCCGCGCCGGGCGGTTGACGTAAGCGCGCAAAAACGAGGCCTTTCCGGTGTCGGCTGGAGAGGCTGTTGGAAGTTTACGGTGCAAACATCTCGGCAATAACTGCTAAAACCTTGGACTGTGTTTTTCGATCAATAACTCCAAGTTTTTGAACCAACCGTGCTTTATCGACAGTCCTGACTTGATCAAAAACCACTTGGCCACGTTTGCCGTTGAACGTACAGCTTACCCTTGACGGATAATCCCTGCCTTTGGTGGTCATAGGTGCAACGATTACCGTGGCTATATGTTGATTCATTTCGTCGGGAGAAATAATGAGACATGGCCGCGTTTTACGAACCTCACTCCCTATTGTTGGGTCGAGAATCACCAGATAAACCTCAAAACGACAAGTTACCACTGCCATTCGTTTTGATCCCATGCAGATTGGTTGATGAGTTCTCCGTCGAGAAGGTGTGCATCTCCGGAAGTCGCCATTGCCTCGAACTTCTCTCCCCATCCTTGGCGTGGGTGTGCTGCTGAGCGGATGATAATCTTTTTGTCTTCAACCTCAAGCTCAACATCTGTACCTAAATGGCATTGGTCAATAATGGCCTTTGGTATTCTGATGCCCTGAGAATTCCCGATACGTACGATACTTGTGCGCATCTTTACCCCCCTTGTTTGTGTGGTCACATTGTAGCTACTTGAAGAGAGTGTTTCAAGAAGAATTTTAGCCAAAAAAGTGATTGAAAATCGAAAGCAAAATCAACGTGTTGCGTCAGTCGCGCCGGCCACTGACGCTCAAAAAACGCCACTAACCACCCCTTTTCTCCTCGGCGCGCCGTGTCATTCGGCGCGCCTCACTGGTTCTCCTTGCCGTGGGTGCCGTTAGAGAGGCAGGAAGGGGGACAAATCCTTCTCGTAGCGGTTCTTGACCTTGAACCCCTTGTTGTTCAGGGCCGCCGTTGCCTTGGCGCCGTCCTGGTTGGCAACGCGGAAAACGATCTCGGTGATGCCTGGATAGCGATTGTCCGGCCAGCAGAAGATACTCTGGATGTTGACGGTTTCGTCCTTGAGAGCATCGGCGACCTCGGCCAACTTGCCGATGCTGTCGCGCACGAAGATGGAGAGGCGGATGCTCTCGTCGCTGATGCCGATGGCCTGGAGCAGCACCGCCATGACGTCGGTGGAAGTGATGATTCCGGCCAGTTCGCCGTCCTCCATCACCGGCAGAGCGCTGATGCGGTGCTGCTGCATGACCAGGGCGGCTCGCTCGATGGTGGTGCTGGTGGGCACGGTGACCACCGTCTTGATCATGATCATCGACACTACCACCTTGGTCAGCAGGTAGTTAAGTTCGTGGGTCGACAGCGAGGTCGCAGGAGAGGCCCAATTCTGCTTGAGATCGCGGTCGGAGACAATGCCGACCAGCTTCTTTTTGTCGTTGACCACCAGCAGGTGGTCGATCTTTTTTTTGTCGATCAGATCCCGGGCCTGAACCAGAGTGGTCTGGGGAGAGACGGTGATCAGGTCGGTGTGCATGATGCGGTCGATATACATGGGGTGCCTCCTTGTTGACGAATGTCTGAGCAATGTGGGCAAAGTGCATGTGGGGGAAGATGGTCTCATTATAGAGTGAAGTGGCAAGTTGTCAAAACAAAGCAGCTTTTTCGAAATTATTTACCTGAGGAGGAGTGAAGTCGACCTCCTTAGGAGACCAGTTTCCCCCCAAAAAACCCTTGCCGAAGACGGCGATTTCGGGGTAGCTTGC
>CAYSON010000458.1:0-3059 GCA_964432635.1 uncultured Desulfopila sp. | reverse complement strand
CAAGGATGGCGCGCCCGACGAGGTGACGCTGCACCGGGCGCGGGTCCGCTACCAGCAGCGGCTCTTGCTGGAGTGTTTTACTTTTGAAAAACTCCAGCGCCTGCTCGCCCGGCTAGTTGATTTCAGTGAGCGCCATGCCAGTCTGGTGCAAGTGAACGGCGGTGGTGACCTCCACCAGCTGTTACGGCAAATCAACGACGAGGTGGCCCCCATCGGCGCCAATTTCCGGCGGCAGCTGCAGGGGCTCTTTCCGGCGGCGGAACTCCCCGCAGGCGATCCAACGGTGGCCGAGCGACTGGTCAAGGCCGCCGCTTATTTCCGGGACAAGCTGCTGGGCGGTATAGGCGCGGTGGTCAACACCCTGCAGGCCGAAACCGACAACAAGGAGCTGCGCAAGCAGGCTAAGGAACTGCTCAAAGGGGTACGGGAGGAAACGGCAGCGAAACTGGCGGCCATCGCCGTCTGTGCCGGGGAGTTTTCCGCCGCCGCCTATCTACGGGCGATTTCGGCGGCGACGCTTGATCTCGGCAGCCGTCGCGACAAGCAGCCGCTCTATGCCGAGGCCGATGTCGGTCATCCCGAGCTGTTCAAGAGGCTGCAGGAGTGGCGCGGGCGAATCGCCACCAAGGCGAACTTGCCCGCCTACCAGATCATGCACCACAAGACCCTGGTGCAAATCGCTGTGCACCTGCCGGAAAACCTCGCCGAACTCAAAAAAATCAAAGGGATCGGCAGCCGCACCGCCGAGAAGTACGGTGCCCCCCTCGTGGCCCTGATCGGCGATTTTCGCCGGGAGCAAAGCATCACCACGGTGACCCTGCCACCAGCTGTAGAGGAGGAAAAAGCCGCCGGCAAAAAGGACAAGGTCGCCACCCGCCTGGTTTCCCTGCGCCTCTTCGAGGAAGGCCTGAGCGCCGCCGAGATCGCCGCCCAGCGCGGTTTTGCCGTTTCCACCATCGAGAGCCACCTCGCCGAATGCGTGGCGGTCGGTGAGGCTGAGATCGAGCGTCTCCTTACCCCGCAACGGCTGGCGGCGCTTACCGACCTGGTCGCGCCCCATGCCGACAAATTCCTCGGTGAGCTCAAGCGCGAGATCGGCGAGGCCGCTGGTTGGGGCGAATTGAAACTGTTTCTCGCATACCGCAAATGCCAGGGAGCCAAGACCGAAAGCGTCTGACAAGGAGTAACCATGGAACGATTCGCCACCAGCCTGCTCGGTCAGGCCGAGATCCTGCTGCTCGCCACCGACGGCTCGCACTTTAGCGACGGGGCGGTGCAGGAGGCGATCTTCTTCGGCCAGGCCTGCAGCGCCAAGGTTATCGCCCTGCATGTGGTCAAAGTGCAGTCCGAGTCATTGACCTCGGCGGAAGGGGTGTTACGTCGGCGACGACAGGAACTGGAACCCTACCTGCAAGAGTTGCGGCGGATGGCCAAGGACAGCGGGGTTAACCTGGAGACGGTGGTGGTCAGCAGCACCCATCCCGAGCAGGCCATCCTCGAACAGGCCCGGCAGCGTCGCGCCGATGTCATCCTCATGGGGCGCCACGGTCAGGCCCGGCGCTTGTCGCTGCTGGTCGGGCGCATGACCAGTCGGGTTATCGATCTCGGCTTTCCCAAGGTTTTGGTGGTGCCCAAGGATTTTATCATCTCCGGGGCGCGGCTGCTCCTCGTCATGGGGCATGGTCCAGGGGCCAAACGGGCGGTGGAGGAGGTGATCAGCCTCGGCTGGAGCAGCCGCACCCTGCAGCAGGTGACAGTGCTGACTGTGGCGGGGAAGGCGGCTGAGCTGCCGGCCATCGAGGCCCTGATGCGTGAGGTCTGCGAGAAGATACAGGCCACCGGCACTCCCGCCGTCTGCCGGGGCATGGCAGCGGTCGGCGAACCGGCTGCGGTTATTATCGACACCGCCCGCCGGGAGCAGTGCGACATGATCGTCATCGGTGGCTGCGGCAGACGGGGTGTCGCCGGGGTGCTGCTTGGCCGTATGGCCAGGCGGGTCACCGGCAAGGCACATTGTGCGGTATTGGTGGTCAACGCTGCACCTTAGGGGCATGCCATGAACAAGCTGCTACAGAGATTTTTTCCCTTTGTCCTCTGGTTTCCCTTGCAGGCCTCGGTGCTGCGCGGTGACCTGGTGGCGGGAATCACCGGCGCATTGGTGTTGGTGCCCAAGGCCATGGCCTACGCTCAACTCTCCGGCCTGCCCCTCTATTTTGGCCTTTATACCGCTTTCGTACCGGCCATCGTTGGTGCCCTGTGGGGTTCGTCGCGGCAGCTGGCCACAGGGCCGGTAGCCATTGTCTCGCTGATGACCGCCGCCGCCGTCACGCCCTTCGCCATTCCCTTCAGCGACGATTATATCGGCCTGGCCATGCTGCTTACGCTGTTGGTCGGTGCCATCCAGCTGCTGCTCGGGGTGGTGAGGCTGGGTAGCATCGTCAATTTCGTCTCGCATCCGGTGATTCTCGGTTTCATGAATGCGGCGGCGATCATCATCGGCCTGTCGCAGCTTGATCTCCTCTTGGGCATCCCCAAGGGGAGGAGCGAGCATTTTCTTTATGATATCTGGGGAATGGTGACTTTTCTGCCGCAGACCCATCTGCCCACCCTGGCCATGGCGGTTTTCGCCCTTTTGCTGATGATCGGGTTGAAAAAAATTCCGGCCTTGGCCAAACCGGGGGTGCTGATTGCCGTGGCCCTGACCACCCTGGTCAGTTACGGCAGCGGCTATGAGCGCAAGGCCACGGCGACGGTGGAGACCATGGCCACCCCGTCGGTTAGCCAGTTTGTTGTCAATTACCAGAAGGCCACGGTACGATTGAGCGAGCTGAGTGGGCAGGTCACTGCCCTTGGCGGCAGATTGCGGCAGGCGGAAAAGGCCGGCGACGGTCGGCTGGCGGCGGAACTTACCTATCGCCTTGATCTGGCGACCCTCGACCTCAAGGCCCTGGAAAAGGAAAACGACAAGCGCCTCATGCATCTGCGCAGTCTCTCCCTGGTGCGCGACGACACCCAGGATCCGCCCTCCTTTCAGCAGATCGGCGCCGATACTGCCATCC
>CAYSON010000457.1:0-3061 GCA_964432635.1 uncultured Desulfopila sp. | reverse complement strand
CATGGTGACGGTTTCGTAGTCCTCGCCTTCCATGGCAGCTTTGAGGTTGGCGGTAGTGTCGCCGATACCGCCGAGCATCTTGAAATGATCGTTGGCGTGACGCATTTAGTTGGCGGCGGTCTCTTCGAAGATCCTGGCGATGTAATGGTACCCTTCCTTGCGGGCGACCTTGGCGTAGAATGTGTACTTGTTGCGGGCCATCGATTCGCCCGCGAAGGCGGCTTCCAGGTTGTCCTTGGTCTTAGTCATGGTGTCCTCCGCATTGTGCTGAAGTGGTAGAGTGCCGGATGATGCCGACGGTAGAGTGACGCTAGGTATGTGGTTACCTACTGGGCTGATTCCTGTCAACGACATTTTTCGACTGTACCTCGGTGTTGATAGTCCATCCGCCTTGACCTGGGCAGTGATGCAATCGCATCTCCAGAAAAAATTTCTATGGCGAAAGAAAAAATGTTCGTGTAGAATACGCGATTTTTGAACATCTGTACGATGTGGTTGGTCACTCTCGAACGTGTTGTCTTCTCCTTGCCAATCTCGGAGTGGTGCCGGTGTCGTCGATAGCGGGTTGATCATGCCAGGCATGGCCGCTGTCTTGAAGTTTGCCCAGCCCTGCTCTCGTTGCCGTGTTGCCAGCCTTTTTGTTTTCCGCGAGGAAACGTAATCGTTGCTCCCCGGGGTTTCGGGGGTTTGATTGAATTATTGGTAGAGTTGATGTAGGAGTCTCAGCCTGCTGTGGCTCCGTGTTTTTGTTTTTTCAGCCCACAGGAAGCGTTGCCGAGAAATCTCGGTCGGCGCCAATGCAGAGGACAACAGCCATGAATAAGGATTTGTCAAGAGTACGAAACATTGGTATCAGCGCCCATATCGATTCGGGCAAGACCACCCTTACCGAGCGTATTCTTTATTATACCAAAAGGATACACGCTATTCACGAAGTCCGTGGCAAGGATGGTGTCGGAGCCAAAATGGACTCCATGGAGCTGGAGAAGGAGCGCGGCATCACCATCCAGTCGGCAGCCACCTATTGCTCCTGGAAAAACATCAGCATCAATATTATCGATACCCCCGGCCATGTCGACTTCACCGTCGAAGTGGAGCGGGCCTTGCGCGTGCTTGATGGCGCGATCCTTGTGCTCTGCTCGGTCGGCGGGGTTCAGTCGCAATCGATTACCGTCAACCGCCAGATGACTCGCTATAACGTGCCGCGCATCGCTTTTGTCAACAAATGCGACCGCACCGGCGCCAACCCGGAAAAGGTGACCCGGCAATTACGCGAGAAACTCGATCTCAATGCGCATATGCTGCAGATACCCATCGGTCTGGAGAGTGACCTCAAGGGGACGGTCGATTTGATCTCCATGAAGGCCGTTTATTTCGAGGGGGCGAACGGCGAGACCATCGTTGAAAAGGAGATTCCCGCCGAGCTGTCGGCCCTGGCTCAGGAAAAACGCGAGACCCTATTGGAAGAAGTCTCGATGTTCTCCGAGGAGCTGATGGAGGCGGTGCTTGAGGGCGGCGACATCGATGAGCAGTTGATCTACGATGCCATCCGCAAGGGCACCCTCAGCCTGCAATTTACCCCGGTGATGATGGGCTCCGCCTACAAGAACAAGGGGGTGCAGCTGCTCCTTGATGCGGTCGAGCGTTTTCTGCCCTGCCCCACTGACGTCACCAACATGGCTCTTGACCTGAAAAACGAGGAGAAAGAGTTTGCCGTCACCAACAACCCCGGGGACCCGCTGATCATGCTCGCCTTCAAGCTTGAGGATGGACGCTATGGACAGCTCACCTATGTCCGCACCTACCAGGGCAATCTGGCCAAAGGCGATACCGTCTTCAACAGCCGCTCCGGCAAAAAGACCAAGATCGGTCGCCTCTGCCGCATGCACTCCAACGAGATGGAAGAGATCGAGTCCTGCGGCTCGGGCGACATCGTCGCCCTGTTTGGGGTTGACTGCGCCTCCGGTGACACCTTCACCTCCGAGGATATCAGCTGTTCGATGACCTCAATGCACATTCCCGAGCCGGTTATTTCTCTGGCCATCATTCCCAAGGACAACAAGGCGCAGATCAACATGTCCAAGGCTTTGAACCGTTTCACCAAGGAGGATCCGACCTTCAAGTCCTACGTCGACCACGAGACCGGCGAGACCATTATTTCCGGCATGGGTGAGCTGCATCTTGAGGTTTATGTCGAGCGGATGAAACGGGAATACAGCGCTCTGGTCGAAGTCGGGGCGCCCCAGGTTGCCTATCGCGAAACCATCGCGCAGCGCGCTGAGTTCAACTACACCCACAAGAAGCAGACCGGCGGTTCTGGGCAGTATGGGCGGGTTGCTGGCTATATGGAGCCGATCGGTGAGGGTGAGTTCGAGTTTGTCGACAACATCGTCGGCGGGGCCATCCCCCGCGAGTTTATCAGCTCCTGCGAAAAAGGCTTCAAAAAGAGTCTCGAAAAGGGCTCGCTGTGCGGAGCCACCATTACCGGTATCCGCTGTGTCATCAATGACGGTGCCTATCACACGGTGGACTCCTCCGACATCGCCTTTCAGCTGGCAGCCATCGGGGCCTTCAAGGAGGGCTACCTCAAGGCCAAGCCGATCATTCTTGAGCCGATCATGAAAGTGGAGGTCGAGGGTCCCACCGAGTTCCAGGGTTCCGTCATGGGTTCGATCAATCAACGGCGCGGTATGATCATCGGCACCAACGAAGAGGGATCCTATTCGGTGGTCGAGGCGGAAGTGCCGCTCTCCGAGATGTTCGGCTACTCAACGGTGCTTCGTTCGCTGACTCAAGGGAAAGCCGAATTCACCATGGAATTCGCCAGCTTCAAGCCGGTGCCCAAGGGAGTCGGCGAGCAGCTCATCAAGGCCTATCAGGCAGAGCGAAAGAACGCTTGAAATCAACTGGAGAATTGACTACAACAACAATGAGACCGGGCTTGCGGCTCGGCTCGTCCGGTAGGCGGCGGTGCCACCCGGTGAAGAAGAAAAAAAGGTGAAAACCCATGGAAAATAACGATTTTGTAGTAAATAATCCCCTTCGTGCCCTCGGGCTCGAG
>CAYSON010000456.1:0-3064 GCA_964432635.1 uncultured Desulfopila sp. | reverse complement strand
GCTTGTGTTATTTGCGACGGCGAGGGCTGCCGCGTCTGTAAAAGAACCGGCTGGCTAGAGATTCTCGGCTCGGGAATGATCGATCCCGAGGTCTTCAAGATGGTCGGTTACGACCCGCAGGAATACAGCGGTTTTGCCTTCGGCCTGGGAGTCGAGCGAATCGCCATGCTTAAATACGGCATCGACGACATCAGGCTGTTCTACGAAAACGACCAACGTTTTCTGTCGCAGTTTTAGCCACGCAACCTTACTTGCCCCTACTGCCATGAAGCTCACTCTCGATTGGTTGCAATCTTATGTGGATCTCAAGGGCCTGGCCCCTGAGAAACTTGCCGGTTATCTGACCATGCTCGGTCTCGAGGTCGACAGCGTCCTCCCCCTTTATACGGAGCTGGCGCCCCTCGTTACCGGCCATGTTCTTGCCGCCGACAAACACCCCGACGCCGACAAGCTCACCGTCTGCCAGGTGCAAATTGGTGAGCAGGTGCATCAAATCGTTTGTGGTGCGCCCAATGTCCGCCAAGGCCTGGCGGTGGTGGTGGCTCTGCCAGGCACCGTCCTTCCCGGAGATTTCAAAATCGGCAAATCGAAGATCCGCGGGGTCGAATCAGCCGGCATGATATGCTCGGAACGCGAACTCGGGCTGAGCACTGCCCACGACGGCATCATGGAACTGCCTGAGGCCACTGAACACGGTCGGGCCTTTATCGAGGCCATGGGTCTTGCTGATACCCTGATCGAGGTCGACCTCACCCCCAACCGTCCCGACTGCGCCTCGGTCATCGGCATCGCCCGAGAAGTCGCTGGGGTGTTGCGGCAACCACTGCGTTTACCGGTGCAAGATGCTGCCATTGCCACCACCAGTGGCGACTTCGCCGTGGAGATAGAGACGCCGCAACTCTGTCCCCGATACGCCGCCCGCCTGGTGAAAAACGTCACCGTCGGGCCCTCTCCCTGGTGGCTGCGTAAGCGACTGCTGAGCATTGGGCTGCGGCCGATCAACAACATCGTCGACATCACCAACTTCTTCATGATGGAGTACGGACAACCCCTCCATGCCTTTGATTTCGATACCCTGGCTGGAGGAAAAATCGTCGTCCGCCTGCCCAGGGAGAAGGAACTCCTCTTCACCACCTTGGACGGCAGCAAGCGACAGCTCGACCCCGACATGATGATGATCTGCGACGGCGACAAACCGGTGGCGGTGGCCGGAGTGATGGGCGGAGAAAACTCCGAGGTCAGCGCCACGACCACCAGCATTCTTCTGGAAAGCGCCTGTTTCAATGCCGTTTCCATACGCCGCACCGGGCGTAAGCTTGGCCTCTCCTCCGAGGCCTCTTATCGCTTCGAACGCGGTGTCGATCCCGAGGGAACCATTAATGCCTTGAACCGCGCCGTTCAGCTCATTTGCGAGCTTGCCGGCGGCACAGCTCCGAACGACGGCGTTGACTGTTACCCCGGCCGCATCACTGGTCCGACGCTGCAACTCGGGGTAACTCGCTGTAACATGCTCATCGGCATCAGCCTCACTGCCGATGGGATCGCCGATCTGCTCAATTCCATTGGGTTGGCCACGGAAATCAAAGATGATGACACCCTTATCGTCACTCCGCCTGCCTTCCGCGTCGATATCGAACGCGAGGCCGACCTGTTCGAAGAGGTCGCCCGTCTCCATGGCTACGACAACATTCCCGTTTCTTTGCCCAAAGTGGACCTCAGCTTCCCGGAACAGGACCTGGAACGGGTACGACGCCTCTCTCTCGCCCGACAGATGACCGCTGCGGGTTTCACCGAGGCAATCAATTACAGCTTCGTGTCGGAAAAGCATCTTGAGATGCTTGGTCTTGCCGAAGATGACCAACGACGACGGGTGGTGCGTTTGCTCAATCCGATCAGCGAAGACCAGGCGGTGATGCGCACCACGCTTCTCCCAGGCCTCCTCGACAACCTGCGTCGCAATCTCAATTTCCAGCAAACCAGCCTCAAACTGTTTGAAATCGGCAAGGTTTTTCAGCCGGTGGAGGGCGGTGGCCAGCCACAGGAGAGCTTTTGTTTTTGCGGTGTTCTCTGCGGCAACCGCCACAGCGACAGCTCCCCTCTCCACTATAAAGAGGAACTGGTTGATATCTTCGATGTCAAAGGCTGCGTCGACTTCATCCTCTCCATCTCAAACACTGGTCGAGATGAAAGCGGCATACACTATGTCGTCCCCGCAGAGAGATCAGGTGAACCGTTTGCCGAAGAAGGATATACACTTGAAATTTATGCAGGATCTGGTAAAGTAGGCACCCTCGGCAAGCTTCGTGAGGAGGTGCTGCGGCGCTTTGCCATCAAGCACCAAGTCTACTACTTCGAGCTGCAATTTGCCCCACTCTGCCAGGCGAAAGCCACCCAGCAAAAATTTTCCGCCCTACCTGTGTTCCCCTCGGTACAACGGGACATTGCCCTGGTGGTAGCTGAAGGGGTGGCTTCTGGAGACTTGTTGACGGCAATTCGCAACCATCCCGACAAGCTGATTGAACGTTGCCAGCTCTTTGATATCTATCGCGGCGAGAAAATCGCCTCCGGCTGCAAAAGTGTCGCCCTGAGCATCACCTACCGCTCGGCGACCAAGACCTTGACTGAAAAGAACGTTGAAAAGTCGCACGAAAAAATATTACGTTTACTGACAGAGCAATTTGGGGGTACTATTCGTCATGAATGAAAACGGCAACAATCTCACCAGAAAGGAACTGACCGAAACTCTCGCCGAGCGTCTCGGTTTTTCACAAAGCAGCTGCTCCCTGATCGTCGACAGTTTTCTCGACAACATGAAGCAGACCATGGTGGATGGACAATCGATCAAACTGGTCCATTTCGGCACCTTCACCGTGCGTAACAAAAGACCGCGGCGCGGTCGCAACCCGCGCACCGGCGATACCATCACCATTAAGAAGCGGCAGGCCATCAGTTTTCGGCCGAGCAAAAAACTCAGGGAGCAGATCAACGGCTAGACTGTTCTCCTGGTATCGCCTCCACAGGGGTGGCAAGCAGCATGGATCCCCGGATACCGGATAAACTTTAT
>CAYSON010000455.1:0-3102 GCA_964432635.1 uncultured Desulfopila sp. | reverse complement strand
AGCGGTCGACCGCCAAGATCGCTAGAAAGCCGGGGATGATTGTCTGGTAAGGGCGCTTGCGCGGCCCGAGGATATTTGCACGGCCCGGTGTGCAAACAAAACTGTGACCACGATTCTGCAGACTAATACCAGTGCCGGGCACCACAACACCCGACCCAAAACCCATGAAATTCGACTGGATGAGACTTACCATCATGCCGTTTGCGTCGGCTGTGCTGAGATAGACGGTGCCACCCTGCGTGGGAAGGCCATGGACTGGCGCCCCGGCTCGCTCCATGCGAATCAGGGCGGCACGGGATTTCAGGTATGCCGGATCAAGCAAAGATTCGACAGCAACCTCCATGCTGACAGGGTCGCTGACTGAGTAAATGGCGTCGGCAAAGGCAAGTTTCATCGCCTCAATTTGCAGATGTATGCTGTCGGCCGAATCAACAGGAAAGCTTTGCAAATCGAGCTCGCGGAGGATGCCGGGGCACAGAAGGGCGGCAAGGCCCTGGCCGTTTGGAGGAATCTCGTGAAGCCGGACGTTTTTATAGTCAATACTGATGGGCGTAACCCAATCGGCCTTGTGATCTGCGAAGTCTTCCAGGGTATGGACACCGCCAAGTGCCTGGGCATGTGCAACTATCTTTTCGGCGAGAGAACCCCGATAAAAACTTTTTCCCCGGCTGGAAGCGATTTCCTCGAGTGTCTCTGCCTGCTCGGCAAACGTCCATTTGTTGCCGGCTGCCGGTGGATGTCCGGTTGGTGCGAAATCGCGGTGGACATCCACTTCATGTATCATTTGAAGTTGCCGCGCCCAGCTGGTGGCGGTCATCGGCGATACTAAAAACCCCTGCCGGGCGTAGTGTATGGCCGGGGCGAACAGCTTGGCAAAGGACAGCACGCCAAAACGCTCGGAGAGGGCGACCCATTGAGACACGGCGCCGGGAACGGTCACCGTATCTATGCCACGCTCCGGCATAGTTCTCAGGTGCGGATACTTGCCCTGGAAATACTCAAGTGTCCAAGCGGAAGGTGCGCGGCCGGATGCGTTCAGTCCATGCAGCGTTTTGCCGTCCCACACAAGGGCAAAGCCGTCTGAGCCGATACCATTTGCCGTCGGTTCGACAACAGTCAGAGTGATCGCCGCGGCAATGGCCGCATCCACCGCATTGCCGCCTTGTCGCAGCATGTTGAGCCCGGCCTCTGCAGCAAGCGGCTGGGAGGTGGCTACGACATTGGCCGCCAAAACCGGCATACGCTGGGAGGCGTAGGGAAAATCAAAGGTGAAAGGTATCACGCTGGGCCGCTCGTCTTCGGGTTCGTGCCAAGAAGATGCCATTTGCCGTGTCTTTGCGAAAATACCCTTTGGAACAGTTCTTGGCAAATACTTTATTTTGAACAATCGAATAGTTACCTTGATACAAAAGTGTCGGTACAAAAAAATTGCCAAAGGTACCTTGAAAGGGTAGCCTGGAAGAATGCTGGAGAGAAAATACCACGCTTTATATCAAGGAGATTCCCTTTGTCATGACCAGCCAAGCAACAATCGATGTCCCCTACGGCTGCACCGCCTTGCCGCTTGTTTTGCCTGATGGTGCCATGCAATTACGGGTGACTGAGCCAGAGAAAAACATCAGTGCAGAGCTGTTTCGCGACAGGATATCCAAATTTTTCCAGAAAAATCGTCTTGATATGGCCAGAACGATTCTCGTCGTCGCCGACAAGACCAGGTTGTGTGGTTATCCCGAGTATCTGCCGGTACTGCTAGAAGAGTTGCAAAAACGTGGCCTCGATCCTCAACAGTTGCGGGTGCTGATCGCCTACGGAACCCATGCCAGGCAAAGCGACACAGAATGTCATCATGCTTATGGCGAGAGCTATCGCACTCTGTCTTTTTTGCACCATGACTGCAACGACAAGGGGCTTTTTGTCGATTTGGGACGAACAAGGCGTGGCATCCCTATCCGACTCCGCCGCGATGTTGCTGAGGCCAGCGCCATTCTCACCATGGGAGCGGTGTCGCACCACTACTTTGCCGGTTATGGAGGGGGCCGCAAGTTGATCTTTCCTGGGCTTGGCGAGCGTGAGGCGATCTACGCCAACCATGCCCTGTATCTTGATAAGACGACCGGGGCTATCGCTGCCGGCTGTCAGCCAGGCAATCTTGACAACAACCCCCTGGCGGAAGATCTCTTTGAGGTGGAGGATGCCCGGCCAGCTGATTTGGCTATCCATGGCATTGTCGATTCACACGGTGTGCTCTGCGATCTTGTGGTCGGCAGGGGACGCGGGCCGTTTCTTTCTGCCTGCACCACTCATGGTGCATCCTGTGAAATTCATTCCAAACGTTTTTCGTTGGTTGTCGCCTCCTGTGGCGGCTTTCCCAAGGACATTAATTTTATACAGAGCCATAAAGCGATTCATAATGCGGCCATGTTTGTCGAAGATGGCGGCCTTCTCCTGCTTTATTGTGATTGCCGCGACGGCATCGGCTCGACTACCTTTTTACCGTGGTTTGTACTGGAGGGGTTTGCTGCGGCTTTCGCACGGTTGGCAGAACACTACGAGGGCAACGGTGGTACCGCTTTGGCAATGATGACGAAGACCCGGCGCATTCGTATCGGCCTGGTAACAGGACTGGACGAAGCGACCTGCAAGCAAATGGGGGTCGAGCGATGGTCCCACAGCCAGGTGCTTGCCCATCTGACGTCCCTCGGAGAAGCGACCGACCTTGCTTACATTGCTAACGCCAGCCTCCTGGTGAATAGGGGTTGACACCCCCGAAATTCGACGGAGCAGCTCTTTTTCACGATTCCAAGCACAACAATTTTCGTGCTCCATACAGTTCGCGTACCGTTGCATCGATCTCCTTTGTGGTGAACATCTCTTCTTCCGCCCGGCAATGTTCGATATCGTCAGGCAGTGCCTTCCATGAGGTGCTTTCACCAAGACTTCCACAGGTATGCTGCCCCGATTGCCGCCTTGGGTACGCAGGTGGTCCGCTACTACGGATGGTACTTGCAGAGAATACGGGGAGAGCGCCAAAGAGCCGGCTTTTTTCAGGGAGAGTTGGTTGGCTTTTGCTTTGCATTTCTTATTGTAGGGTGTACTGAGGGC
>CAYSON010000454.1:0-3112 GCA_964432635.1 uncultured Desulfopila sp. | reverse complement strand
ACTACGATACTGATCGCGAGGTGCTGCATCGGGCCCTGCTAACCATCGGACTGGTAGCACCGGAAAACGCGAAGATCGTGCACATCCGCAACACCCTGGCTCTCGACAGCATGTTGGTTTCCGAGGCGCTTCTCGCTGAAGTTGAAGCCAATGACCATTTAGAAGTCCTCGAAAGTCCGGAAAACATGGCCTTTGACGAGGAAAGCAATCTCCTTTCTCCTTGGACAACCGTCGCCCATTGAGGATTCTGTGGTGGCATTCCCTGGCAAGTTCATTACCCCGGAAAGAAGCGGTCATTTTTATGAATGGCGTCCTCTTTGACCATGGCAGGACCGCACGCATTGGCTTGCCGGAGGCTGTTTTTTGCCAGGGCAAATCCCGCGGCGCAGTCGTCGAGCTGCTGACAAGGTTTGCCGACACCGCCTCTCCCCCCGTCCTCTTCACCCGGCTCGCCGAAGAAATCTTTGCGACACTCCCCTTCGAGGTGGCGAACAGGTATAGCTACCATCCATTATCTCGTACGGCATACCGGGAAACCTTGCAACACCAGGGCCGAGGAACTGTTGTCATCGTTTCGGCTGGAACGGCCGATGGTTCGGTCGCTTGGGAGGCTGGCCGCACCCTCTCCTACTTGGGGATTGCCCACCATCTCTTCGAGGATTGCGGTGTCGCCGGACTCTGGAGGATCACCGAGCGATTGCAGGAAATCAATGCCTGTGATGCGCTGATCGTCGTTGCTGGATTGGATGCGGCATTGCTCAGCGTCATCGGTGGGCTCACCCCCAAGCCGATATTTGGCGTACCGACCTCGGTTGGCTATGGTGTAGCTGAAAGAGGAAAAGCAGCCCTTGCCAGCATGCTGTGCAGTTGTGCTCCCGGAATTGGAATCATGAACATCGACAACGGTTACGGTGCGGCATGTGCTGCCGCTCGGGTGGTAAACGGGATATGAACCGGGAAGAAAGGGGATGCGACCACGCTGTTGGTACTTCTTTTATGGAGTTGGGGGAGAGTGACTGTCATCATGATCCAACCGACCTAGGAAAAAGCGAGAAAACTGTTCTGACTATACGCACCCATTCCGGCTTGTCGGGAGACATGTTTTTAGCTGGCATGATGCGTCTCACAGATATTGACGTCGAAGACCTCAACGTGCTGCTAGTCTCGCTCTTGCCCGATCTTTCTGGAGCTTTGCGACTCACCAGGCGACTGGTACGAGGTGTTGGCGGATGGATGGTACGCATTGACCTGCCACATCAGCACAATCATCGCAAGCTTGCCGAGATCAGTGCGCTGATCGGCGAGAGTGGCTTGTCGGAAAAAGCCAAAATCCGCGCCTTGGCAACATTCACCTTGCTGGCCCGGGCAGAGGCGATTGTTCATGACATCGAACCGCAGGCGGTACACTTTCATGAAGTTGGAGGGTTGGACAGTATTATCGACGTCTGCATGGGTTGTGAACTGTTCTGCCGCCTTGATCCTGTCTTTTTCGTTGTCAGTCCTCTCCCCGTAGCCGATGGTGAGATCCATTGCGCACACGGTATTCTCCCTAGTCCCGCCCCGGCTGTCTTGGAACTTCTTGCGGGTGTCCCGGTGCGCCCTTTCGCGGGGAAGGGGGAGACGGTCACTCCGACGGCACTGGCTTTATTACGGAGCCTTGATGCCGTCTTTGGGCGCTGGCCATCGATGCGGGTGCAACGACAGGCGTTGGTCTATGGCGAGCGAGAGTTCGCGGGCGTCCCGAATGGTGCCATTTTCGCTTATGGGCCGTTGTGGTGAAGGGTGGCGGATGGCAGACTCCCTGGTATCGTCGCGAAAACCTTTAAACCTTATACCCCTCCCCTGGATACCCTGCCGAGGGTGTTCCGGCCTACACCGCCTCCCCGAACATAGCCATCAGCTTGGCCTGCATGGCCATGGTGGTCTTTTGTCGGTCGTTGCCGGCTTTGAGCCGTTGCCCGAGGAGTTTTCCCGCTGCCGCCGCCTGCTCGAGCAGCACCGGCTGCTTGCCCACGTCCGGGACCATCTCGCCGCTGATGCCGATCCCCGGGCCATGCAGCATCACCGGGATACCGACCTGGCAGGTCTCGCCTTAACCGCAGCTGTAGCAGGAGGCCGCACCCTGTCTGGCCACCTTGGCCACGGTCTCAACGAAGATGTAGAAGAGAAACTTTTCGATCTCATTTGCCGGCGCCTGTCCGGTGATGCCGCCGACGCCGACGGCCACCGCTACCTCGCCCCACAGGGTATCGCCGGTCTGGTGGCGAAGCTGGAACCAGCGCTCGAGAAAGGGCGTTTCAGGGCAGCGGGGAGATAACCAACTCCTTGCCATCAACGCGGATGCGGCCGCTCTGCCTCAAGCCGGCGGCCCGGGTGGCGCTGACCCGGTGGGCGCCAATGAGAAAACCAAATTCCTCGTGGGTCAGCGGGAAGTTGAAACCACCCCGCGCTGGTCGATCTTGCCCTGTTCCCGGGCGACGGTGTGGAGGACTCGGTGCAGGCGTTCCTCGATATTGGTCACCGTCAGGTTGCCGACCTGATCGGTGAGCCAGGTGATCCGCTCGCTCATGTTCTTTATGATCGTAGGCCGAGATGGGGGTGGGCCAGAACCAATTGCTGGAATTGCTAATTGGTTAAGCCGCAGACCAGGGTTTCTTCGAGACACCAGGCGCTGCAGGGATAGAGATCGCCATCGCCGATTAGGTTTTCCCCGATGAAGTCAGCGGGCTGGCGGTACTCCAAGATCCGTTCGTCACCTGATTCCACGATCTTGCTGAGTTTGATCCGCCCACCTTTGAGCAGGTACATGGTTTCGGCGGGATCGCCTTCGAGAAAGAGCGACTCGCCTTTGCCTTTTCTCAGGCGGACCGCGGTCTGGCTCATCGCCGCCAGGGTCTCCGGGGGGAGGTCCCTGAACAGCCAGAGATGATTGATGCAAACCGGAGCAAGGTCTGTAAGGTCGGCTGCAAGCTTTCCACAATGGCAATTCATGGTTGCTTCCTTGAGGTTTGGTTGGTGAGTTGACTCTCCGACTCTCCCGGGCCCCATTGATAACCGAGCCCGCTGCCGACATGAATAAAGTGGTCGCGGGGCCCAAGAATGCCGAGGTCGG
>CAYSON010000453.1:0-3113 GCA_964432635.1 uncultured Desulfopila sp. | reverse complement strand
GGTGAGGCGGGAGCCGTCGGTGCCGCCGCGGATTGCGGTCGTCACCGGCCTCGTGCAGCACCCTCTTGTTGAAAGCCAGCCAGGTGAGTTCGCGATTAAGGTAAAACTCCGGGTCGCGGAGATCGGGTTCCTGCTGGGTGCTGGATTCCTCTGGGGAGATAGTCTTGACGAGAGCGTTGTCGAGGTTGCTTTTCATGACGATTCGGGCGTGAATGGTGGCTTGTGGCAAGAAAAGGTCGTCGGGAGATATCTCCGCCGCAACGGACCCTAGGGTGTAATCGCTGTTGTCATGGTAATCCATTTACTCGATAATTGGTAGCCGGCATTTCAAGATTATGGGGGATCACTGTTCATATGCGCCATAAGACGGCGGGTTCCTGGCGAGCAGAGAAATGAACTGCCTTTTCCCTTCAGGAAAGCAAAAGAATAGGGTATAAAGAAGAACAAGGCTCGCTTGCGTTATCAGGTGTTTATCAATCTCCGGATTATCTCCATGGAACCGTTTGTCTATTACCTCCCGGCAGCAATTTCGGTGGAGAGGCTCAACCGCGAGCTATCAGCCGATTCGAGCGAGCGTGTCCTTCTCGAACGTGCCGAGACAGAGGAGGCGGTGCTGCTTGACACCTTCGATGGCGCCCTCTTTGCGGAGGACCAGCTGCTGTTCAAGGCTGGAGAGCTCCTCCTGCTCTTTGATCTCCAGGTGATTGCCCTTCATGAACAGGCGGCTCCGCCAGGCCTGCCGCCCTTTTGCGACATGAACAGGGGGCCGGTGGTCGACCTATTGCTTGAGGTTGTCCCGCTTCGCGCCCCCCGGGCTGTGGAGAAGGTGCGCCTGCGTCGGGAGGAGGGGCGGGTGGTCGATGACCAGGGCAAAACCTTGGTGCGCTTCGTGCAGTTGCTCGCCGCGCGTGGGCGCAACAAGATGGTGGGGGTGGGTTGCGCTTTGCCGCTGCGCGGGTACGATGATGCCGGCCTGCAGCTGAAACTCTGGCTGGAGAAGTGCGGCGCCGTGCCATGCCGGGGGATCGCCGATTTATATCAGGGAATGAAACTGAGGCCCTCGTTTTTTCAGGCCAAACCGTCCATCACCCTTGACCCCTCTGTCCCGGTACGCGACAATGCCTTGATCCTTCTGCGCACCTTCTTCGCGGTGGCCCGCGCCAACGAGCCGGGAATCATAGGTGATGTCGACAGCGAGTTTCTCCATGATTACCGGGTGGCCCTGCGCAAGCTTCGCTCCCTGCTCATTCTCATCAAAGGGGTCTTCGATGACGGTGATGTCGCTCGACTGAAAGAGCAGCTGGCGGCGGTGATGCGCACCACCAACGCTCTGCGTGACCTTGACGTCTACCTGCTACGCCGTGCTGACTATCATCGCCTGGTGCCACCATCCACCCACGGCGGCCTGCAGCTGCTCTTCGATACTCTCGCCCGCCACCGCCGCGAGCAGCAGAAAAGGATGGCTGGGACAATGGCCGGCAAGGCCTATAAGCGGCGGATGACAGAGCTCGGCAAGGTGCTTGCCGGTGGTGACGGGCTCAAGGCCGGCCCACTGGCCGGAGAAAACACCCAAGCCTTGGCCGCCCGTCTTATCCTCAAGCGATACAAGCGAATCTGCAAAGTGGGGCGAACTCTCGACCATACCACTCCTGATGAGAGCATCCATGAACTGCGCATCCATTGCAAGAAATTGCGCTACCTCATGGAATTTTTCGCCTCGCTCTTTGCCGATGAGGAGATCAGGGGGCTGATTCGCTCCCTCAAGCAACTGCAGGACACCCTCGGCACCTTCAACGACCTCTCGGTGCAACAGAGTTTTCTCGCCACCCTGCTCAGCGGAGAGGGGAGCGGAGGTGCCAGAGGTATACCACTTGCCCATGCCGTTGGGGCCTTGACGGCAATGCTCCATCATCTTCAGGGCAAGGAGCGCAATCGTATCTTCGACCATCTCGCCAACTTCGCGGGAGCCGAGATGCGCGACAGTTTCAAGGAAGTCTTCGCCAACCGGGGAGAAAGTGATGAAGATACTCGCCTGCTACAGCAATAAAGGCGGCGTCGGCAAGACCGCTACCGCCGTCAATCTTGCCTATCTCAGCGCCCTCAGCGGCTTTCGCACCCTGCTCTGCGACCTTGACCCACAAGGTGCCTCCGGCTTCTATTTCCGCATCAAGTCTACCAAGAAAGACCCCGGAGTCGCCGCCTTTGCAGAGTGCGAGCGTCTCGCTGCGGCTATTCGTGGCAGTGACTATAAGAATCTTGATGTTCTTCCCGCCAGCGCCGACTACCGCGATTTTGACATCTTCCTGTCGCGCCTCAAAAACAAACGCTCGCGCCTCAAGAAAATGTTGCGGGCAACCGCCGGCGATTACCAGGTGGCCATCCTTGATTGTCCCCCCAACGTCTCGCTGCTCTCCGAGAACGTCTTCAAGGCGGCCGATAAGGTGGTCGTGCCGGCGATACCCACCACCCTATCGGTGCGCACGCTTCAGCAGTTGCATGACTTCTTTCGCCAGAGCGGCTACCAGAGCAAAAAGCTGCTGCCTTTTTTTTCCATGGTGCAGCACGGGAAAAATCTCCACCGCGACACCATGACACGGTTGCAAAAAGAGTATAAGCGCTTACTACAAAGTTATATTCCTTTCTCCGCCGAGGTTGAAAAGATGGGCATTCATCGTGCTCCACTCATGACCTTTGCCGGCAAGGATCAGGCCAGCGCCAGCTATCGCCTCTTGTGGAGCGAGGTAGAGCAGCTGGCAAACGTACAAGAACGGTAGGGGGGAGCCGGCAGGCGCCTGCCCCGCCTGCCGACAACATTGAGGAAAGAGATTATGGGCAAGAAAAAGAAAGAAAAAAAAGAGTGTTGCGAGAAGTTCAAAAAGAAAAAGGGCAAACGTTGTTCCGATTGTCCCAAGGCGTGATAATCAGGTTGGCGGCGGCAGGCAGCGTCATTGGGTGACGATGAGCTTTTCCCACAGTGGGCCGATATGGCCGAGGCGGTGCAATAGGGGAATGAGCCTTTCGCTCTCCATCACCGGAAAGACGCGATCTCTTCTTCCCTTGTAAGCATAACGGATGGTGGTTTCGACATCGTCGCGAACAATTGCTGGTGAGTA
>CAYSON010000452.1:0-3114 GCA_964432635.1 uncultured Desulfopila sp. | reverse complement strand
CGCCGTGCACCGAGGTCTTGGTCGTCTGCACGGGATCGAACTGGTAGTGGATCGGCGAGGCGGGACAGGCGAGGTTGTAGATCTCGTCGACTTCGAGATAGAGCGGGAAGGTAACGTCGTTGCGCATCAACTCAAAGAGCGGATTCTTAAGGAGATGCAGGATATTCCCCTTGGATCCGGTATAAAAGTTATCGATGCAGAGCACCTCATGCCCCTTGGCAAGGAGCTTCTCGCAGAGGTGCGAACCGAGAAATCCGGCTCCGCCGGTGACCGCTATGCGTTTTCTGGTAGACATGGCAATGGAAGCTCCTGGGGATATGGTACCAAGCAGATCGATGTAACTGGCGTTATTTGCAATCTTTCCTTAGTAATCCACTACCGTGGAAAAGGCAATTCGAAGTTCTCCGGCAGGTTCGGCAGCGCACTGCGCAAACCTGCCTGTAGTGCTGCCTACCAATAAAAAAAGCCAGAGTATTGGTCTGCGCCGCAAACCCTTCTCGTGGCTTTGATAGTTCTGGTACGCCCGAAGGGATTCGAACCCCTGACCCACGGCTTAGAAGGCCGTTGCTCTATCCAACTGAGCTACGGGCGCGTATATGCTAGGAAGATTGCCCCTTGACGGTCGACATAATACCTAAAAAGGCTCAAAAAGCAACCCCATTCTCCGCTACTCGCCCTCGCGCCCCTTTTTCCATACCGGGCCGTTGACGGTGTCGATGACCACGATGCCCTTGCGGGCCAGTTCAACCCGAGCCTCGTCGGCGGCCTGCCAGTCCTTGTTGATCCTCGCCTGCTCGCGCCGCTCAATGAGGGCGTTGACATCGGGGGCCAGGGGGCAGCCCTGCAGATGAAGGATGTTGAGGATGGCGTTCAGCCGCGACAAGGTCTCGAGGATATAGTTTTTCTGATCGCGGTCAAGGTTGTTGACCTGCAGCACCGGATAGACCTTACGCAAGAAATTGTAGATCGCCCCCATGCCCTTGGAGACATTGAGGTCATCGTCCATGGCGGCAAAAAACTGCTCTTCCATGGCGGTGACAAACGCGGTCACCTCGGGATGCGGCCGGCCGGAGGGCAGGCAATTGAGCTTGCAGGTGAACTCGTCGAGACGGCGCAGGGCGGTGCGGGCGGTGTCGAGGCGCTTGTAGGAGAAATCCAGCGGCTTGCGGTAGTGCACGGAAAGAAGCATAAAGCGCACCTCGCGCCCGGTGTAGCCGCGCTGCAGCAGTTCCTTCAAGGTAACATTGTTGCCGGCCTCACTCGACATGTTCTTGCCGTCCACCAGCACCAATTCGGAGTGTAGCCAATAGTTGGCCAGCGGCTTGCCGGTGAGGGCCTCGGCAATGGCGATCTCGTTTTCGTGGTGGGGAAAGATGAGGTGGCGGCTTGAGGTGTGGATGTCCATGGTCGGGCCGAGGTTCCTGGTGGCCATGGCCGAACACTCGACATGCCAGCTTGGCCGGACATTGCCCCATTCGCTCTCGAAAAAAATGCCTTTTTTCAGCTCCCCCAGGGTTGAACGCTTGAGCAGGGTGAAGTCGCGGGGGTTATCCTTCTCGTAGTCGTCGAGATCGACGGTTTTACCGAGTTGCATCTTGCTCAGGTCGATGCCGGAGAGCCGCCCGTACTTCTTGAACTTGCTGATATCAAAATAGATCGAGCCGTGCTTCTCGTAGGCATAGCCCTTGTCCGCCAACTCCCGGGCGATGCCGATCATCGACTGCACGTTTTCGCTGGCCTTGGGATAGCCCTTGGCCCGCTTCACCCCGAGGGTCTTGATATCCTCCATATAGCCGGCAATGAACTCCTTGGTGTACTCGCCGAGCGGCTTGCCCGCCTTCTCCGCCCCGGCGATGGTGTTATCGTCGATATCGGTGAAGTTCATATAGGCCTCGACGACAAGGCCCTTGGCCTCAAGCGTCCGGGTGATCAGGTCGGAGACGATGAAGCGGCGGCACAAGGCGAGATTGGCGACCTCGAAGGCGGTGGGCCCGCAGGAGTAGAAGGTTGCCAGCCCTTTTTTCTGGGGAGTGAATACCTCCTTTTTCTTGCTCATGGTGTTGAACAGCCACAACTGCTTTTTCTTCTCCCCGCTCTTTTTCGGCGGGGTGAAGAGCGGCGTGCTGAGGTAGCGTTCGCCGCCGTCGGGGAGGATCACTACCACCAGTCCGCTCTCGAGATCCCTGGCATAGTCGATGGCCGCGGCCATGGCCGCGCCGCTGCTCATGCCCACCAGCAGCCCCTCCTTGGCGGCCAGCATCCGTGCCATGGAGAAGGCGTTGTCGTCGTCGATGAGAAGGATTTTATGCGGAGCCCCTTTGTCAAAGATCCCCGGCTTGTAGGACTCCTTCATATTCTTCAGCCCCTGGATCTTGTGATCGAGATTGGGCTCGACGGCAATCACCTTGACCTGCGGCTGAAACTCAGTAAACCAGGCGGCCAACCCCATAATGGTGCCGGAGGTGCCGAGGGTGGCCACCACATGGGTGACCCGCCCCTCCGTCTGCCCCCAGATTTCCGGGGCGGTATGGCGATAATGGGCTCGCCAGTTGGCCTCGTTGTTGTACTGGTCGGTAAGAAAGTAGCGGTCGGGAAACTCGCGGATCATCTGGTAGGACTTCTCGATCGCCCCGTCGGTGGCGCGCGAGGCGGGGGTGAGCAGGATCTCAGCGCCGTAGGCCTGCATGATCTTGCGCCGCTCGATACTCGCCGACTCGGGCATCACCAGGACGCAGCGGTAGCCCTTGGCGGCGCAGACCATGGCCAGGCCGATGCCGGTGTTGCCGCTGGTGGCCTCGAGAACGATCTTGTCCTTGGTCAAGAGGCCGCTGGCCTCGCCACCCTTTATCATCGACAGGGCGATGCGCTCCTTGACCGAGCCGCCGGGGTTGGCCGATTCCAGCTTGGCGTAGATGGTGACGCGGTCGCTCTTAAAGAGGCGATTGATGCGAATGAGGGGGGTGTTGCCGATGGCACTCAATACATTGTCGTGTAACATGGTCTTTCCAAAAATCGCTTATAAAGGATATCACGCTCGCCACGGGGCGTTGCTGTCATTTCACCGCAAGGGCATAAGTTTCGTACGAGCAGACAAGCTGCTCAACTCAGCTTTAC
>CAYSON010000451.1:0-3115 GCA_964432635.1 uncultured Desulfopila sp. | reverse complement strand
TCGTCATGTCGATCAACGCCCTGGCCTTTATGCCCTCCATGGGGGTGTCGCAGGGTATCAGCGTTCTGGTCGGCCAGGCCCTGGGCCGGGGCAAGCCGCGGCTTGCCGGGCAGTACGTCGGCGCCGCCTGCCGTTTGCTGCTCCTCTATATTTTGGCGGTGGATCTGCTCTTTCTCTTTGCTCCCGACCCGGTGCTCACCCCCTTCCTCGGCAGCGGCGATAGCGGTGAAAAAGGCGCGGTTCTCGCCCTGGCCAGGCCGCTGCTGATGATCGTTGCCGCCTATCTCTTCTTCGACGCCCTGTACATGGTGTTCAGCGGGGCCCTGCGCGGCGCTGGCGACACCCGCTTCATGATGCTTGCCATTGCCCTGGTCTCACCCTTCTGCCTGGTGCTGCCGGTCTATATCGGCATCGAATACCTGCAGATCTCGATTTTCAGCGCCTGGCTCTTCGTTCTCCTCTTCGTCACCACCCTTTTTGCCCTCTCCGCATGGCGCTACCGTCACGGGGCCTGGAAAAAGATGCTGGTGATCGAGGAAAAGGCCGGCGACTAGCTGCTGCATCCTTCGAGCCGACGAAGGAGCAGAAAGGCAATAGCGATCATCAGCAGCATCTGACCAAGGAAGGCTGCCCAGCCGAGGTTATGATAGACCGCCCCCGGCAGAAACGACCCGAGGGTCCCGCCGGTATAATAGAAGCACATATAAAGCCCATTGGCGATGGCCTTGTTGTCCCGAGCCATGGTGTTGACCAAGCCGGAGAGCAGAGAGTGAGCGATGAACATCCCGGCGCAGAAAACGAACATTGCGGCAAACTTCAACACATAGTGCTCGGCGAGAAAGCACAGGGTGCCGATGGCAAAAACCGCGATACCGGCAGCGATGGCCCGCCGTTCGCCCCCAAACCAGTGCACGATGTTTCGGGCGTTGAGGGAGACAACGATGCCCATGCCATAGCCAAGATAGAGCAGGCCGATGGTGCCCTCGCGAAAGGCCGGATCAAGCCTCTTCATTTCGAAGGGTAGGAAATTCATGATGCCGACAAAGACGAAGAAAAGACAGAAAATGGCCAGGTAGATGCGGAAAAAGGGCGGCTGGGCCAGCTGCCGGGAGATATCGCTCAGCCGGGGCTGCTGGTAGTGCAGCTTGACATCGCGGGCCATGCCGCGCAGCAGCAGGCAACTGATGAGCAGCAACACGCCGAGAGCGAAGAAAAAGGCCCTCCAGCCGAATAGATCGGTGCATATCCCACAGAGAAAACGCCCGAGAAAGCCGCCGACAATGGTGGTGGCGATATAGACGGCGATATTGCGGCCGACCCGTTCGGGCGACGAGGAATAGCTGATAAAAGTGACGATAGCGGTGAGAATGGCCGGAATCATCACTCCCTGCAGGCCGCGCAGGATGAGAAGGATCAGATAGCTGTCGGCCAGGGCGAAAAGCAGTTCAAAGACACCCAGCAGCGCCAGGGCCAAGCGGAGCATCACCTTGACCGAGTGTGATTCGAGCAGATAGCCATAAAGCAGGGGAGCGATACCCAGGGGCGCGATGATCAGGGTGGTGAAGAGGATCGCCTGGAGGTGGCTGAGCTGAAACTCTCCGGCGAGCAGCGGCTGGATGGGCTGGGCGCCGTGCAGCGAGCAATAGGTGAGGATGGTGACCAGGTGCAGCAGGCTGGGGGTGGCGGCAGTCATGGAGATGGCATTTTCAGGAATCGGTGGAGGGAACAATTACCACCTTACCCCCCGCAAAGGTAGATCCACCCTACTTGTGGAGAAGTATTCCGTCAAGATGCCAATTCTTCTGGTGTTGGATACGCGTGACCACAACGCCCAACAGCACGCTAGACAAGCCTTTCGGCGATGAGCATATCGCTCGTAACCATTGACATCTCTTGCGCTTTAGGGGAGAAAGGACACTGGTTATCGACGAGTTACCCCTTGCCCTTTCTTTCCTACCATGGTCGACACTCCCGGCACCCCTGTCCATAAGGAATACAGCGACGGTCTGTACATCGAGATCCGTGATAGCGGTGAGCTGCGCAGCCTCTATTTTGCCGATGAACAGCTGCAGAGCCGCATGTTTTTGGCCCGTCCCTGGGAGCTGACCCTGCCCTATACCCGCTTTATGGCCGGGGCGCTGCTGCTGGTGCCCAAGCCTCGTCAGATCTGCTTGATCGGTCTGGGGGCCGGCTCATTGGCGCACTTTTTCCTGCACCATTTCCCCGAATGCTGCCTGCATTGTGTCGAAAAGTCGCGCAGGGTCATCGATCTTGCCATGGGCTATTTCCGGCTGCCGCAAGAGGCGCGGATGGTGGTGGAGTGGGGCGACGGCCTGGATTTCGTCAAGGACACGACGCAAACCTACGATCTCCTCCTCATTGATGCCTTTGACCAAGAGGGTATGGCGGACTCGATATACAGGGAGGTGTTTTTCAAGAGATGCGCCGAATTGCTGACGGATGATGGGGCCTTGGTCTGCAACCTGTGGAGCGGCAATCGCCCGCGACTGCGGCAACTGCAAGAGGCTCTCGCCGCCTGCTTTGCCACTGTCTGGTATCTGCCGGTACCGGACCGGGGCAATATCGTCGCCTGGGCCAGCCACCAAGAAGCCTGCTGGGAGCGGCTGAGGGTGAAACAAAAGCAGCTCGCCGCCTCTTCACAGCGCTATACTATCGATTTTCACAAGATCGCCGCCACCGCCAAGAGCAACAATCTCAATCTGGCTCAGCGACTGCTCCTCGCCTTGCGCTAGCGGTTCAGAGGAAATTCCCGGAGGGCGTCGAGGTTTCGGCGATGCGCTGCTGCTGGTCGAGGAGGTCGCCTATCTCCCGGCTCCAGTAGTGCCAATCGCCGAAGCCGTCGATGGCCCGGGTGAGGCCATCGGCCTCCACCTGACGGGCGCACCAGGCCATGTAATGGATATAGCGCATCGCCCGCAGCGGCTCGATCAGGACCAGTGAACGACGGTCAAAGGGATGAAAGGTCTCGTACCCCTCGAGCAGCAGCTCAATCTCGTAGGCGGCCTCGACAGCAGTGCCGGGCAGGAGCAGCCACAGGTCCTGGACCGCCGGTCCCATGGCCATATCATCGAAATCGATGAGATAAAAGCCCTCG
>CAYSON010000450.1:0-3117 GCA_964432635.1 uncultured Desulfopila sp. | reverse complement strand
CGAGAGCTTCGAGCCGGTAGCAATCGCCAAGGAACTCGGGGTCCAGGTGCAAGGCGCCCACAACGCCCTGATGGACGCCTTCATGACCGCCCAGGTCTATCAACGGCTCCTGCCACGCCTCAAAGAAAAGGGTCTCAGGACCCTTGGTGACCTTTTACGGGCCGGCAATCCCGAAAAACGACTAGACGCCCCGCAGGGCATGATGCAACCGGTGTGATCGGCGGTCACCGCAGTAACCGCCACGAGACGACAAGGAGGTGAGACACCGCGTACGAGATGAGCATGGCCAAGCCACGGAGAGTCTCTTCGGGCATGACGACAATTTTTTACCATCCAACCAACTTCAACCAAGGAGCAGCTATGGGCAAAACAGCGCATGAAATCATCCAGTCCGATCGCTTCAAGGCATTGATGCGCACGCGATGGACCGTCAGCATCGTTCTCACCGTCATCCTCTTCGTCGTCTACTACGGCTATATCTTGATAGTTGCCTTCGGCAAGGACTTTCTCGGCGAAAAGATTGGCCTCTACGCCAACTACGGCATCCTCCTCGGCGTCGGGGTGATCATCGCCTCCTGGGCCCTGACCGGGATCTACGTCCTCTGGGCCAACAACTACTATGACGCCGAAGTCGACGCCATCAAGAAAGAACTCTTATAGGGGGGACGCCATGGGAACTAGCCTAGGACAAGTCAACGCCTCGTCAGTCTTATTCTTCTTAGTATTCATCGGCGCCACCCTGGGGATCACCTACTGGGCGGCGAAACGCACCACCACCACCAAACAGTACTACGCCGCCGGACGCAGCATCACCGGCTTCCAGAACGGCATGGCCCTGGCCGGAGACTACATGTCGGCCGCCAGCTTTCTCGGCATTGCCGGCATGGTTGCGCTGCAGGGTTACGACGGCATGATCTACGCCACCGGCTGGCTGGTGGGCTGGCCGGCCTTGATGTTTCTCATCGCCGAGCCCTTGCGTAACCTCGGTAAATACACCTTCGCCGACGTCGTCGCCTTCCGCCTCAAGCAGAAGCCGATTCGCATAGCCGCCGCCATCGGCGGCATCCTGGTGCTGCTCACCTACACCATCGGCCAGATGGTCGGGGCCGGCAACCTGATAAAACTGATGTTCGGCCTGCCCTACGAGGTGGCCGAGGTAGTGGTCGGTGTGGTCATGCTCACTTACGTTCTCTTCGGCGGGATGATCGCCACCACCTGGGTGCAAATCATCAAGGCCGGCCTGCTGCTCGGCGGCGTCACCGTGCTGATGCTCATCGGTCTTTCCCACTTCAACTTCAACCCCATCGAACTGTATGGGGCGGTTCAACAGAAATACTCGGTGAAGATGCTTAACCCCGGCGGACTGGTGACCAGCCCGCTTGATGCCATCTCCCTGGGGCTCGCCCTGATGCTCGGGTTGCTCGGATTGCCCCACATCCTGATGCGTTTCTACACCGTGCCCGACGCCAAGACGGCGCGCAAGTCGGTGATGTGGGCCACCACCTTTATCGGCTACTTCTACTGCATCATCCCCATCGTCGGCTTCACCGCGGCGATGTTGGTCGGTCAGGACGTCATTAAAGGCATCGACAAAGGCGGCAACATGGCGGCGCCGCTGCTCGCTGAGTTCGTCGGTGGCACCGCCTTCATGGGATTTATCGCCGCGGTGGCCTTTGCCACCATTCTCGCGGTGGTAGCCGGTCTGACGCTCGCCGCCGCCTCGGCGCTGGCTCACGACATCTTCCTCAATGTCTTCAAAGATGGCAAGGCCAGCGAGGAGGAGCAGGTCAAAGTCGCCCGCATCTCGACGATCATTTTCGGCTGCACCGCCATCCTCCTTGGTATTCTCTTTAAGGGGCAGAACGTCGCCTACATGGTCGGATTGACATTTGCCATCGCCTGCAGCGGCAATTTCCCGGCGATCCTCTTGTCGATCCTCTGGCGTAAGTTGACCACCGCCGGAGCGGTCTGGGCAATCATCACTGGCTCAGTTTCGGCGACCATCTTTATTATCCTCAGCCCCACCGTGTGGGTGGCTATATTCGGCTTTAAAACAGCCATCTTCCCACTCAAGAATCCGGCAATCTTCAGCATGAGCTTGGCCTTCCTCGTGGCCATCGTCTTTTCTCTGCTCAAACCCGACCGTGAGGCCGAGGCCAAGTTCGAGGACGAGCAGATCCGCACCTTCCTCGGAGTCGGTGCCGAATAACTCCTTCAGCACCGGGTCTCCATCCCACATCTTCCCGCCGGCAGCCTCAACTGCCGGCGGGCCTCTGCAAGATTCTCTTCCCTGTTAAACCTTGGCAGCGCCAAGACATACCTGCTTCTGGGGTGCGGCTTACCCTGCATTTTTGGAAATATTTCAGTTTTGGGAAAGACCATTGGTCGTTGAGCACAGCCTCTTCCCCAAGATGGAACTCCATGCAACTCGCCGCCTGTCATTGCCGAAGGATGCCTTTGTTTCGTGGAGCGCTACAGCTAGCTGATTCACTGCGAAAAGTTCTTTCCCATCGTTTCGATATAGGATAATAAAAGCACGAAGAAAAATCTCTTCAACGGTGGAGCCTGCCTCCGGTGGCTCCTCACTTTTTCCTCTTCGGCGCCACTCCTATGACCTACGACGAGAGAGAAACCCACCGCGACCTGTTTCTGACCATGACTCAGGGTGTGGTCTATCAGGGTGCCGACGGTCTGATCATCTCCGCCAATCCCGCTGCCGAGCATATCCTTGGCCTCAGCCTCGCCGAGATGCGTCACCGCACCTCCGATCACCTCTCCTGGCAGACTCTAGGTGAAGACGGTTCGGAATTACCCGGCGCTGAACACCCCTCGATGCTGGCGCTGGCCAGCGGGAAACCGGTAGCAGGCACTATCCTCGCCGTCTTTAATCCACGACTTCGCCAACACCGCTGGCTTGAGGTTGATGCCGTTCCGCAGTTTCGCCCGGGGGAATCGAGCCCCTGGCAGGTGTACACAACCTTTCAGGACATCACCGAGCGCAAAAGTTTCAGGGAGGCGCTGAGCGAGAGCGAGGAACGTTTCCGCCTTGCCTTCCAATCAAGACCCGACGCGATCAACATCAATCACCTTGAAGACGGAATGTATGTCGAGGTCAAC
>CAYSON010000449.1:0-3122 GCA_964432635.1 uncultured Desulfopila sp. | reverse complement strand
CTTTGCCGCCTCCGGATGCACCACCTTCGGGGTGGCTGAACTGCGCGAGGGCACCTTGCTGCGCCAGGCGGGTATCAACGGAGAGATCTACGTCACCCTCGGTTTTCTCCCCGAGGAGGCGGAGGCGGTTCTTCGCCACGACCTCATTCCGGTGGTCTACGACATGGCCACCGCTCGTCTCTTGGCGGGGATGGCCACGTCCGCGGGCAGGGAGGTGGCGGTGCACCTCAAGGTCGATACCGGTATGGGCCGCCTCGGTCTGCTTCCCGAGGAACTCGGTCCCTTCCTTCAAGCCGTTCAGGCCTTGCCGGGGCTACGCGTCGCCGGCCTGATGAGCCATTTCCCCGAGGCCGACATTGTCGCCTCGGCGAGTACCCTGCATGCCACGGCCCTCTTTGCCGAGCTCTGCCTGCTGGCAAAAAGCCGGTTTTCCGGGATTTGTCACATTGCCAATTCCGGAGCAGTGCTTAATTTTCCGGCCAGTCACGGCGATATGGTGCGCAGCGGCATTGCCCTGTACGGCTATCACCCGGCGGGTCCCAGTGCAGGCGGGGATGGAGAGGCGCTGCGACCGGCGATGTCGATGCGCACCCGGGTGGTCCAGGTGAAGATGCTGCCTGCGGGCAGTGGCATCAGCTACGGACACACCTATCGCACCACCCAGCCCATGCGCGTGGCGGTGCTGCCGATCGGCTACGAAGACGGCTTTTCCCGGGCGCTTTCCAATCGCGCCGAGGTGCTCATCGGTGGTCGTCGCGCCCCGGTACGGGGCCGTGTCTGTATGAACATGTGCATGGTCGACGTCACCGCCATCGACAAGGTCTGTGCCGGTGATGAAGTGGTCGTGCTCGGCCGTCAAGGCGGGGAGAGCATCACCGCCGACGACCTTGCCCAGTGGATGGGGACCATCAGTTATGAGGTGCTTTGTCTACTTGGCAACAACAATCAACGGGAAGTGGCGGAGGAGGTGTAATGGTCCGCGGACGATTAAAGGCGGCCTTGGATGATCTATTCATCCAGGGAGTGAGCGAGGGGTGGTGGAGCGCGGCAGGGGGTGGACGTTTCACCGTCGAACTCCCCAAACATGAGGGCATGGGGGATTTCTCCACCAATTTTGCCCTGGTGGTGGCCGGAGCGGAAAAGAAAAATCCGCGGGAACTGGCCAAGGTTGTGGTCGAGCGGTTGGCTCGGCAAGAAGAGCTGATTGCCCATTGCGACATTGCCGGCCCCGGTTTTATCAATATCACCATCAACCGCGCGGTATGGCGGCAGCTCATTCCCGCCATTCTCGCCGCCGCTCAGGGCTTTGGCCGCAGCACGGTGGGTGGCGGGCGCAAGGTTATGGTCGAGTTCGTCAGCGCCAACCCCACCGGACCGCTCAGCGTCGGCCACGGCCGCCAGGCGATTTTAGGCGACTCCATCGCCCGCTTGCTCGAGGCCACCGGCCACGATGTCTTTCGCGAATACTATTTCAACGACGCCGGTCGGCAGATGCGTGTGTTGGGGGAATCGACCCGCGCCAGATATTTAGAACTCCTTGGTCTCCCCAGCCAGTTTCCCGAAGACGGCTATCAGGGCCAGTATATCGGCGACATCGCCCAGGCCCTGGTCAGCGAACACGGTGACCGCCTCAAGGACCACCAAGAGGTCGTGCCCTTCACGGCCGCGGCCAAGGAGCATATCTTCAAGGACATCTCCGCCACTCTTTCGCGCATGGGGATTGTCTTTGACAACTACTTCAACGAACATTCGCTCTACGAGGACGGCCATATTGACGATGTCGTCGCCATTCTCCGCGACCAGGGCTATGTCTACGAGAAAGACAACGCCGTGTGGTTTAAGACCACCGCCTTCGGCCACGAGCAGGACCGGGTGATCATCAAGAGTAGCGGCGAACCCACCTACCGCTTGCCGGACATCGCCTATCACCGCGAGAAGTTCAAGCGCGATTTTGACTGGCTCATCGACGTCTTCGGATCGGATCACATCGCCACCGTGCCCGACGTTCTCGCCGGGGTCAAGGCGCTCGGCTACGATCCCGACAAGGTCACCGTGGTTCTTCATCAATTTGTCACCCTGACCCGCGACGGTAAGACGGTGAAGATGTCCACCCGCAAGGCCAATTTCGTCACCATCGACGAACTCATCGACGAGGTCGGGGTTGATGCGGTGCGCTTCTTTTTCATGATGCGCAAGGCCGATAGCCAGATGGAGTTCGATCTCGCCCTGGCCACCCGGGAGAGTCAGGACAATCCGGTTTACTACGTGCAATATGCTTACGCCCGGCTCTGTTCGATTCTCCGCCAGGCTGCGGAAAAGGGCGTGCAGGCTGATGTTGGCCAGAGCGAGCGGCTGGTCGAGGCGGAAGAACTCAAGCTGCTCAAGACGCTGTCGACCTTCCCGGCGGCGGTGGAGAACAGTGCATTGGAACTGGCCCCCCATAAGATCATCTTTTATCTCATGGAGCTGGCCGGCCTGTGGCACAGTTACTACAACAAACACAAGGTGGTGGGCGAGGATGCCTCCCTCACCGCCGCCAGGCTGGCGCTGGTCGAAGCCCTCAAGGTCGCCCTGTACAACGGCCTGACCATGATCGGCCTGTCGGCGCCGGAGAAAATGTAAGGGAGAGGTACGGCCATGGCCGTTGCACGAAAACCCCGAGGCAAAAAAAAGCTCAAGTTCGAGTTGAGCCTTGGCGCCATCGGTGGCATCGGCGTGGTGGTCTTCTGCCTTTTTTTATGGATGTTTCTGCTCGGAGTTTGGGCTGGGCAATCGCTGCTCTTCCCCAGCTACGGCAAACCCTCGATAACGGGCGAGGTCACCGGCAAGGCCGGGCAGGCCAACGTCGGCAAAGTGGAGAAAAACGCCGCCAAGTAACTCATGGGCGACGCTTAAACGCACGATAACATACGGCAAAGACGATGATAGCAACACTATTGACGAAGATTTTCGGCAGCAGCAACGACAGATATCTCAAGCAGCTCCGGCCCCTGGTGGTAAAAGTCAACGATTTCGAGGCGGAGATACAGGCCCTCGATGATGCTGCCCTGGCCGGTAAGACGGTGGCCTTCAAGGAGCGGGTGGCGCAAGGGGCGACCCTCGACGAACTGCTGCCCGAGGCC
>CAYSON010000448.1:0-3131 GCA_964432635.1 uncultured Desulfopila sp. | reverse complement strand
TGGAGAGGGCGATAACCGAGGCGGCGAGCACGGTGAAGCCGACAAAGTAAGCGGTGGGGATGCCAAGGTTGAGCGCGCTCATGGTATCGGTGCCGAAGACATACAGCATCACCCGAGTGGTGCAGAAGACCCCGACCTTGACCACCGCCACCGCATGGAGCAGCGCCGAGACCGGAGTGGGAGCGACCATTGCTCCGGGCAGCCAATGATGAAAAGGCATGACACCGTTCTTGGCAAAGCCGAACAGGCAAAAGATATAGAGCATGGTCACCAGAACCCCGTTGGCGTCCTTGGGGAAGATGCCGCTGCTGATGGTGCTTGCAAAATCGAGGGTGCCGGTCAGGACATAGATGAGAATCATCGCCGGCAGCAAGAAGGCTTTGGCGGTGGCAGTGAGGTAAACCAGGTATTTACGGGCGCCGTGATACCCTTCGTCGTCCTGATGATGAGCCACCAGGGGGTAGGTACAGACGGAAACAATCTCGTAGAAGAGGTACATGGTGAAGAGATTGTCGGAAAAAGCCACGCCGATGGCCCCGAAGATGGCCAGGGCAAAGCAGGCATTGAACCGAGTTTGCGCATGTTCCTTGAGGCCGCGCATATACCCCATGGAGTAAAAGACGGCAATGGTCCACAGGGACGAGGCGACCAAGGCGAAGATCATCGACATGGCATCGGCCCTGAGGGTCACAGAAACCCCAGGCAATAGAGTGAACATGTGGAAGACCAGTGTCTTGCCCTGGCGCACCTCGGCCACCAGAGACGCCACCAGCAGCAGCAGGATGATCGAGGCAACGGAGGAAATGCCTTCTCTGACATTCTCGTTATCTCCTTTGATCATCACCCCCAGGGTGCCGAGCAGGGGGACGAGCAGGGCGAGAAGGAGCCGGTAGTCGTTTGCCGATGCGTCCATGGCTAACCTTTCAGTTGAGCGGTGTCTTCCGCGTCGATGGATTTGAAGTGACGATAAACGGCGATGATAATACTCAGACCGATGGCTGCCTCGGCGGCGGTGATAGCCATGATGAACAGGGTGAAGATCTGGCCGGTGGCCGGATCCGGGGCGGTGAAACGGTTAAAGGCCATGAAGTTGACCGAGGCCCCGGCGAGAATGAGCTCCGCCGCAATAAGCATGCCGATGAGGGTACGGCGAGTCACCATGCCGTAAACTCCCATGCCGAAAAGCACGGCGCCGATGACCAGGAAGGCGTTGAGATCGTTGTAGAGTCCTAAGATCGCCATCAATTTTCCCTCCAATCCCGGGCGATGACCAGGGCGCCAAGGATGGCCAGCAGCAGGACCACCGAAACCAGCTCGAAGACCATGGAATGATCGGTGAGCAACTGTAAGCCAATGACCTTGATCGACCCGTCGTTTAGTTTGTCGTGGACCATCCACTCGGTCTTCAGGGCAAGCGTCGCAAACCCACCGGCGACCAAGCCAGCGAGGATGAAGCCGAGTGGCCCGGAAAAGAGACTGGGGGGGCCGATCTTGCGCTTTTCCTCGGGTGCGGCGAGCATGATGGCAAAGGAGATGGTGACCGTGACCGCACCGACGTAGATGAGGATCTGCATCATCGACACAAAGGGCGAGTTGAGAAAGAAGTAGAGGCCGGCAACGCCGACAAAGCAAATGACCAGGCCGGCGACCGACCGCACCAGGCGATCGGAGTTGCAGGCGATCAACCCACCGATGAGGGTGATGGCGACCATGACCAGAAAGACCACGCCGACCAAACCATCGACGGTGAAGAGTCCGGGCGAGGATAGGGTAGACGGGTTCATTGTTTGTTCTCCTCGAGACGTTGCAGCAGATCGAAGATGAAGTCCTCTTTTCTCCGGCTGGCGAGATTGTATTCCTTGGAGAAGTCTATAGCCCCGAAGGTGCAGGCCTCAACGCAGGAGCCGCACAGCGAGCAGCGGGTGAAGTCGAGGACATATTTGCTGAGCACCTTCTTCTTGCCACCCTCTGGTTTTTCTCCAGCGAGGGAGATGCAGTCTGAAGGACAGGCCTTCTCACACAAGCCGCAGACCACGCATTTGCTGTTGCCTTCCTCGTCCGGCACCAATTGTATATGGCCGCGGTAGCGGGCACACATGGTCAGTGTCTCGTAAGGGTAGGCAACGGTCACCGTCGGTTTGAAGAACTCTTTGAAGGTGATGCCCATGCCGACCAAAAGGCTGATCAGGCCGTGATAGATTTCAGTAAAGTAGGCAACCATCTCAGAACACCTTGATAAGCCCTGCGGTGAGCAGCAGGTTGGCGAGGGAAAGGGGGATGAGAATTTTCCAACTGAGGTTCAACAGACCGTAAATGGTGGTCCGCGGAAAGGTCCAGCGGATCCAGATAAAGGTGGCGATAAGCAGGTAGAGCTTGAGGATGAACCACCACACCCCGGGGAAAAGACCAAACGGGCAACCCCAACCGCCCAAAAAGAGGATGGTGGTCATGCAGGAGCCGATGACGATGTTGGCGTACTCGGCCATAAAGAACAGGCCAAAGCCCATGGAGCCGTATTCGGTATGGAACCCGGCCACCAGTTCGCTTTCCGCCTCGCCAAGATCGAAAGGGGCGCGATTGGTTTCCGCCAGGGTGCAGATGAAAAAGATCAGAAAGGCAACGGGCATGAGGAGGTTGTGGGACTTACCGAGGAGAGGAAAGACATTCCAGGAGAGAATGGAACCACTCTGCTGACGGACAATTTCCATGAGGTCGGCGGAGCCGGCAATCATCACCACGGTGATGGCGGTGATCAGCATGGGGATCTCGTAGGCCACCGCCTGGGAGACGGCGCGTACCGAGGACATCATCGAATATTTGTTACGGGAACTGAAGCCGGCAATGAGCAGTGACATGCCACCCATGGAGGCGAAGGCGAAGATCATCAGTACGCCGACATTCATGTTCTTGGCGACAATATTCTCGCTGAACGGGATGGTGACGAAACTCATAATCGCCGGGAACATCGAAAGGATCGGCGCGGTGATGAACATGATCCGATCAGCGCCGCCGGGAATGGTCAGCTGCTTGGCCATCAGTTTGATGCCATCGAGAGGCGGCTGCAACAGGCCGAAGGGGCCGTTGATGTTTGGCCCGGGACGGCGCTGGATGCGAGCGGCGCCGCGCCGTTC
>CAYSON010000447.1:0-3132 GCA_964432635.1 uncultured Desulfopila sp. | reverse complement strand
TAATCATGCTTCTGCGGCAACCCTGCCGCCACCCCGACCGTCGAACCGGTCACGATGCTCCCGAACTCGATGACGATCAGCCCTATGGCGGCCTTCACAACGACGACCTCATCAAGGGAAACGCCAAGAGCCGCGTCTTTCATGTTCCTGCCTGCGAATACTACAATTGCAAGAATTGCACCCTGACCTTTAAGGATATCGATGTCGCCATCGAGGCCGGCTTCGAACCGTGCCGATTCTGTGAGGATTTGATCGAGGACTACCGCCGCAAGACCGGAAATCCCTCATCTTTATCATAGGAGGTGTATCATGAAACTGCCTACAGCCCATGAAATGCAGGAACTCGATCGATCCGCCAGCGACGATTTCGGCATTCCCAGCGTGGTCCTGATGGAAAACGCCGGCGTCGCCACGGTGATGATGATGGAAAAGGAGTTGGGACCATGCAACAACAGCTACGCGGTCATTTTCATCGGCCCCGGAAACAACGGTGGCGACGGCCTGGTCATCGGCCGCCATCTCCACCAGCGGGGTTGCTTACCGATGTTCTTCATCCTCGTCAACCCCGGGCTGCTTCGTGGGGATGCCGCCGTTAATCTGGCTATCGTCAAAAAACTGCGCCTGCCCTTTCACATTATCGACAACTCCAAGCGGGTAGAAACCATCCCGATACTCCTGCAGCAGATGGAGACCAGAGGCCTACCCTGCTACCTGGTCGTCGATGCCATCTTCGGCGTCGGCTTGGATCGTGACGTGTCCGGACATTTTGCTGACGCCATAAATCTTATCAACAGACATGGCGTGACCGCCAAGGTGCCCAGGGTGGCCGTCGACATCCCCTCGGGAGTCGACGCCGATACCGGAAAAGTCCTTGGCACCTGTGTCCGCGCCGACTATACGGCCACCTTTTGCTGCGCCAAACCCGGTCACTTCCTCCACGGCGGTTCGGAATGGACCGGCAAGCTGTCGATTCTCGACATCGGCATCCCTCTCGAGGCCATCGATCGCGCCAATATCAACACCGAGCTGGCAACATCTGATACCTATCGTCAGTTGAGCAAACCCCTGCAACGCCACAAAGGTTCCCACAAAGGCACCCATGGCCACCTGCTGATCGTCGCCGGATGTCGTGGTAAAAGTGGCGCGGCGATCCTCTGTGGAAGAGGCGCCCTGCGCTGCGGTGCTGGCTTAGTAAGCCTTTGTGTACCCAACCGTGTGCATGATCTGGTCGAGAACCTTCTCGTTGAGGCGATGACCGTGTTCCTTACCCACAGTCAGGACCACTTCGTCGCCGATGACTGGCCAACCCTTGCCGATGCCGCCACCGGAAAGAAGGCGGTGGTCGTCGGCCCAGGCCTAGGCACCGCTGAATCAACTGCAGCCCTGGTGCTCCGTCTCTATCGCGAACTCTCCGTTCCGATGGTACTTGATGCCGACGCCTTGAACATCCTTGCCGCCCACCGCCATGTCCTGCCCGAGGCCGGCGGCCCAAGGATTTTCACACCCCACCCGGGGGAATTGGCGAGGCTCTTGGAAAAGGATGTGAACGACATCCAAAACAACCGCATCGATGCGGCGCTGCTCGGCAGCAACCTCATTGGCAACGATCGCCATCACAACATCTTGGTGTTGAAAGGGGCCGGCACCATCATCGCCGGCGCCGACGGCACACTCTTCATTAACACTACCGGGAATCCCGGCATGGCCAGCGGAGGCATGGGTGATGTACTCGCTGGAATGATCGGCGCCTTGCTCTGTCAAGGTCTCTCGCCGATGGATGCTTCCGTGGCCGGTGTCTATCTGCACGGCGCCGCAGGCGATCATCTCTACCGGCAACACGGTGTCGGCTTTCTCGCCTCGCAGGTCGCCGATGCCATTCCCGAAGTCGCCGCTATTCAACCCCACAACCGCGAGCAGTGCTCGGTGCAAACACCCCTCACCAGGTGACGGGAGCAGAGCCCTTTTCAACAAGATATTGATTGCATTTGAGAAATACCCCAGAGCCGAGGAAGCCTTTGTGGGCCGAAAGGGGTGAAGGGTGGCTGGTGGCGAGAACCAGATGCTTCTCGGCGTCTATCAGCTCCCGCTTCTTGTGAGCAAACGCGCCCCACAACATGAAAACCACGTGCTGCTTACTGAGGGAAATTGTGCTGATGATATCGTCGGTCAGCTGGTGCCAGCCAAGGCCGGCATGGGAATTGGGTTTTTTGGCGATAACCGTCAGGCCGGCGTTGAGCAGCAAGACGCCCTGCAGGGCCCAGCGAGTGAGGTCGGTGTCGACCGATGTCGGCTGACCTAGGTAGATGCTGCGGTTCACTTCCTGAAGGATATTGCGTAGTGAAGGGGGCACGGGAATACCGCCACGCACCGAAAAACACAGACCATGCGCCTCCGGCCCCAAGCTGGGATGTTCGTTGAAATATGGATCCTGCCCGATAATAACCACACGTGTGGCCTCGAGGCTGGTCAAGCGCATGGCAGCAAAGACATGTTCCCGGGCTGGGAAGACCTTTTGTCCCGGGGGTTGGTGGTCATAGGCTGCCTTAACTAGTTGCTTATGCACCCCGCGTTGCATCAGCGGGACACTCTCCTCCCATAGCATATTTTGACCTCGTCGTAGCTATTCGGACACCATCCCCGTCTTGGCGCGGAGGTGCAAGGCCATGATCTTGTCGACAATTGCAGCACTGCCAAAGCTGGCGATGGCACCTGTCTTATCAAGCACATTTTTCCCCATGCGTTTACAATAGCGCTCCTCGCCATCAAGCAGAAGGGGTAATCCCCCGTTCTTGATGAGTATCGCCATTCCTTTATCCCCTTCCATCTCGTCACCGGAAAGGATGACACCGCAAACTCGTTTCTTGTACAGGGTGGAGACGGAGGCCATCAGGATGTCGAGAGGTCCACAGTTTAAGGCTGATTTTTGCAAGCGCTGCAGCGTTAACTGGCCACTGAACGGCTTGAGGTGCATAAAATCATGGCCGGAGGCAACATAGCAGTTCCCGTCCTCAATGGTGATCCCCTCGCGGACGCGCAGCACCTTCATGGCGGAGATGGCGTCGAGGTATTCAGTAAAGCGATCAAGGTGTTCGCTCTCTTGATGGATAACCGCCAGGATCGATCCGCCCATCT
>CAYSON010000446.1:0-3155 GCA_964432635.1 uncultured Desulfopila sp. | reverse complement strand
ACCATGAGGCGCAGCTTGGTCTTGTTGATCTGCCCGCCGACCCGGTCGCGATTGATGATCAGCAGGGGGTGGAAATAGCGCAGGCCCTCCTGGGCCTTTTCCCGCGACCCGGCCAGGGTGGCTTCTGCCAGATCGAAGACCTCGGCGAGGCTGGCAAAGCTGCGGCTTTTCAAGGTGGCGGCAACTTCGCTCTGTGAGAGAAAGGAGCCGAGCATCTTGCGGATGGTTGACAGCTGCAGGAAGGTGTAGAGATCCATGATCGAGGTGGGGTCGGGCAGAGAGACGCAGATCTGCAGGTCGGAGTGCATGAAAAAGTCGAGGGCGTGATAGCTGGTGCCGGCACCGACATCGATGAGCAACACGTCGGCGTTTATCTCCGCCAGGCCGCGCAGCAGCCGCTGCTTTTCCTGGAAACTGATATTGGCGGTGTGCAGGGTGTCGCCGCTGCCGGGGATGAAGGATAGGCCGTGCAGAGCGGGAAAGGTGTGGATGATCTCGTTGAGGGAATTGACCCGGCGGGTAAAGAAATCGGTGAGGGTACGCTTGGGCTCAAAAAGTCCCAGGACGATATGGGCGTCGGCACCGCCCAGGTCTAGATCGACCAGACAGACTTTTTTGCCGGCTTTGGCGAGGAGGATGGCAAGGTTGACAATGACCATGGTCTTGCCGGTGCCGCCTTTGCCTGATCCTATGGAAATCACAACCGACATGGGGTCTCCTGTCAATTTTTTTGCCGCCGCAGGCGGATGGTGTAGATGCGCCGCGCCTGGGCGACGAGGATTTTGAGTTCCATCCTTGTGCCGGGACCGCCGCTCCACAATTCCCATCCCTCCTTGGAGCGCAGCACCATCTTGCCGTTTTCCAGGGAAAGCACGGCATCGGCGAGGAGGTCGGGGTCCCCGGCAGGGGCGGAGGGTGGTGGGAGGGGCTGGGGTTTATGAAGCTGAACGCAGGCGGCGCAATACTCCCGCTGGTCGTTGCCGAAGATGCCCAGGGCTACTCCGCAGTCTTTGCAAAACAGCATCTCTTCCCCCCCATGGGATACGTTCGCTGACTACACCCCTTCCGTGGTTGTCGCCTTTTCAATTCTAGCAAAGAAAACTCGCCGCGTCATTTTTCCAGAGGAAAAAAACTCGAATAGCGGATTATGCCGTTTGATGCTTGTCGGCGGCTGGGAGTGGAAGGTTTAGAAGAGGTGTCTCAGTCGCCCTGCTGTTGCTGCACCGCCCTGGCAAAAAGGGGCATGGTGTCGCCGAGATCACCCTGGAAGAAGAAGTCGCTAAGCGGCATGGTACGGCGCGAGCCCGGCACTGAGAGTGATTGCTCGAGGTTGAACTCGTAGATCAGGCCACCCTGCTGTTTCACCATCTCCGGCAGCCCGGCTGCGGGATAGACCTGGGCCGAGGTGCCGACGACCAGGAGCAGGTCACAGGTGGCGATCAACTCCTCGATGCGGTGCAGATGGCGCACCGATTCACCAAAGAGGACGACGTTGGGTTTGTAGGGAAAGGCGCAGTTGTGACACCTGGGCACCTCTTTGCCTTGGTAGTGTTCCTCGGTTACCGGAGTGAGGTGACCGCATTGCAGGCAGTGAAGGTGGCGATGGTCGCCATGGATCTCCAATACGTTGTGGCTGCCCGCCTCCTGGTGCAAGGTGTCGACGTTCTGGGTCACCACCCCCTTGAGCAGCCCCTGGTGTTCGAACTCGGCGAGTACCGTGTGGCCGACGTTGGGCTTTTTGCCGAGCAGGCTGCGGCCCATCTCCCGGTAGAGCTGCCAGGCCTTGTCGGGTTCGGAGAGAAAGACCTCGAGGGTGGCGTATTCTTCGGGGGAGAAGACTGACCAGAGGCCGCCTGGGCTGCGGAAGTCGGCGATGCCGCTGCCCACCGACAGGCCGGCGCCGGTCAGGGCGGCGGCGCGGCTGGCGCTCGCGAACCGGGCCGCCGCCTGGCTCAGGTGCTCTTCACTGGTGGCGGGGACGATGGTCTTCATGGCGTCTTGGCTTTTTTCGAGTGCAGGGTGATACGCTCCACCACCTTCTGGTAATATTCGTCCTGATTGGCCAGGTTGACCGGGGAGGGGCGCTGGGCGTCGATCTTCATTAACAACACGCTCAGTTTTTTCATCTGTTTGAGCCGTTCGTGCTCATCCTCGCTGGTGGCGATGAGGTCCTCCAAGCGCTTGACCTCCTTGCGCTCCTCAACTTCGGGGGGGAGAAAGCCGCTGTTTTTCAAGATCTTGTAAGCCATCTTGAGGTCGTCCGGGACGAAGCGGTCGTCATCCAGGGGCAGGGGCTTGCCCTTCCATTTGGGCGAGTTGAGATCGCGCTCCTGCATGGCCTGGGCAATCTTCTGTTCGGCGATAAACGAGAGAAAGTCCATGGCGGCTCCTTGTCGATCAGGAGGGGTCGAGCTGCAACACCTGCCGCAGCCACTGGGCGATATCGCCGATCTGCTGGGGGCTGACCGAGTGTTCCATCGGGTAGCTGCGAAAGTCAACCGCGTAGCCCTTGTCCTTGAGCAGTCTGGAGGCACCCCGGCCCAGGGCCACCGGGACGATGGGGTCGCGTTCGCCATGTTGGATGGCAATGGGCAGGGTGCTGTTGGCGGCGCTGAAGGCGAGGCTTGCGGCGGTGGCCAGATAGGTCGACATGGCGAGCAGCCCGCCGAGGGGACTTGGGTGGCTGAGGGCCAGTTGGTAGGCCACCGCTCCGCCCTGGGAAAAACCGGCGATGACGATTCTTGTTGAGGTAATTCCCCGCGCTATCTCCCGCTCGACAAAACCGTTGATCTTGGCCGCCGAGGCGAGAATGCCCCCAATGTCGACGCGGCGGTCGATTTGCATCTCAGCGATGTCGTACCAGGCGGGCATGATAAAGCCGCCGTTGACGGTCACCGGCATCGACGGGGCGTGGGGGAAGATAAAGCGGACCGCTGCAGTTTTCGGCAGTCGCAACTGTTCGACGATGGGAAAGAAATCGTGACCGTCGGCGCCCAGGCCGTGCAGCCAGATAACGGCGCAGTCTGGGTTGGCGCGGGTTTCCTTTTCGAGGGCTGGAAGAAGAGTCATAGTGGTCCTTGTCGCGGTGCGGGGGGGGAGTCTTTTTGGCAAATGTAGCAAAGTTCGGCGTCTTTTGCCATCTTTTCCACGGAGCG
>CAYSON010000445.1:0-3155 GCA_964432635.1 uncultured Desulfopila sp. | reverse complement strand
TCGGCGAAATGGCCGGTCAGCCCTTTTTCCTCCGAGAAGATCAGATCATTGATCCGCCCCGGGCAGACAATGCGGTTGATGTCTCGGTTGGAGAGTTCGGTGGCGTGGGGCACCTCCGGAGAGATGGCACCATTCTCGGCCCGGACGGGAACAATCGCAGCCAGCAGAAAGAAAATTGTTAGAAGTAGCCTATCGCGCATCGCTTTCCCCCCGTTCTTGCCATTTGTCCTCCTTTTTCGAAAGAGATAAGAGAAAAAACCGGCCGTCGGTGACGCGGTAGGAGAGCACATAGGTTTCCTGCTTCTTGTCGATGGCCATATCGTCGCTAAACTGCTGGGAAATGCCACTCACCTCGATATGTCCGTCTTTGGTGAGCTTGATCTGCTCGAGGTGAAAGGCGGTGCTGACCTTTGATTCCTCGATCCTTCCCGCCAGGGCGTACCATGTGGCCGAGGCCTTTGGGTAGGATTCCGGGGCATAGAGTTCGAGAAGCTCTGCGAACTGCTTTCTGGCGGTGGCCGGAGAGTAGGAGGTGGCAAGAGTGATGATGCGCCTGGTGATATCGCGCAGGTAGCCGTCGGTGGGCTTGCCCTGGACGAATTCGATGCTTCCGGTGAGTTGCGGGGGAATGAGAATGACCCGCTGATACTTGATCGCTCGCAGGACGAGAAACGAGTTGACCATCACGGCGATTGATAACACCACCATCACGAACTTGAGCAGACGGTTTTCCAGAAAGAGATTGCCGGCCTTTTGCAGATAGACGCTGGTTCTCATTCGTGGAACTCCTTTTGCCAATACTCGGGGTAGTTGCGGAGTCGGGCCAGGCCGAGCATATAAAGGAGGTGCTTGAGATAGCCCCGGGGTTTCTTCTTCTTGGTGCTGATGTAGAAGTATTGCGAGGCAAAGAAGATCAGCCACATCAGCTTGCCGTAGACCAAGGCGAGGACGAAAAAGAACATCCCAAGGATCAGCTCGTCGGTCTCGAACCAGAGAACCTGGATCGGCCGAGAGAGGTACTGGGGAAAGGGTTGGGTGAGTTTTCCTTGCATAGTCTCAGCAGATCACCGCGCCAATGGTCTCGACGACACTGTCGGCCTTGAGGAGAAAGGCGCCGCCCAGCACGCAGCACACCGCCGGCAAGAGCATCTGGCGAACCGCCAGGACGGCGGCCAGCACCATGCAGGCCACCCCGGCGACGAAGCCGATCGGCCCTTTGAGGATTTGGTTGATGCCGATATCGTAGAGATCGTAGGCGAAGGTCCCCGAGCCGGGGGCGCTGAGAGCCATGGCCTGGGTAGCCATGAGACAGGTGGCGAAGACCAGGAAAATGGTCAGCGTCCTGGTCCTGGTTTCGGTGTCGTGAATGACGTTCATTGTTCCTCCTCGTGGTTGGTCTTAGACAAGAGATTGATTTCCACCCGACGATTGTCGGCGGGATCGCTGGTGACCGGCTGCCTGGCCGCTACTCCCCTGACGATTTGTACGGAATAGCCGTTCTCCCGTAGGAAGGTGGCGACAATCTCGGCCCGGTATTGGGAAAGCCGCTGGTTGAGAATCTCCGAACCGAGGCTGCAGGTATGGCCGACGACCTCGAGAAGATTGCTGGTATGGATTTTGTTTCGCCGCAAACCAGCGAGAATGTCCTCGGTCATGGTTATGCTGAGGTCGAATTTTCCCAAAGGGAAGGCGACAACCGCCACCCGGCAGGAGAGATCGGCAAAGCTGTCCCGGTTCCCGGTGACGACGAAGGTCTCGTGGGAAACCTCCCGCGTTACCATGGTGCGGAAGACACAAGGCTCCTGGCGTATGTCCAGGGCGGCGGCGACCGGGACCATGAACAGCAGAACGAGGAGCGATATCGGGGCAGGTAATGTTTTCATCTCTGCTTTTCTTTTTTCCCTGCTGTGACCACCTTGGGGATTTGGCCTTCGGTGTGCGGTAAGGTCTAAACATGAAGTTTATTTTTCTTTGTTTGCGCCGGGTAAGAGAGCGACCGTGATTTTTTTCCTTCGATGTTTTGCGATGTAGGCACGATTACGAAGACGGTAGAGCTGTTTCACCTGCGCTTTGTTGACAACAAAGCCGAAGGTGCTTTCGATCTCGGCGACTACCCTGGTCATCGATAGCCTTGTCCCTGTCTCGCCGTTAAGGAAGCGGCTATAGGCGTAGCGCTCCCATTTTGTGGTCAGCCCGGCCGTTTGGAGAAAACTCTTTCGTGCCCGGAGCGACATCTTCGCCACCTGGGCACGAAGCACCTCCTTGTCGCCCCAGATGGCGGCAAGAAAACGCAGACCAAGGATTTCTTCCTGCGAAGGTGGTTGGCTGAGCACGCCTTTTCTCATCAGATACGACAGGAGCCGTTTAGGGATGCTGGTCATCATTTCGAAGACTCGGCGATTTTTTGGATGCTGCGGCTGATCAGTCGACAGGCGTGACGTCGGCTGACCCTGAACTTCTTGGCAATCTCCGGGGTGCTGATCGGCACCGGTTGGTGGAGCAGCCAGAGACAAACCTCTCTTTGCCGTCTGCTCACCTTTTTAAGCGCCGCGTCTATCTGTGGACTCTCTTCGTCCATTTTCCTCTCCCCCTGCTCCTCGCCGGTATAGTGGAGGAAGTGATCCTCCAGGCAGTGTACGGTGTGGATTCCTGAGGCGAGCTTGATGCAGTTGGTCTTGAAGATGACCCGAAAAAAGACTGGCAACTGTTCCGGCCTGGCCTTTTGCCGGGTGGTGATCATCGCCTTGAAGGCGGCGATCACCGCCTCCTGGCGCAGGTCGTTGCGATCCGCCACCATGTGTCGGGTATACGGAGCGGCAATTTTTTGGATGAATCGTTCGTTTTCCGCCACCCACTTGATGGCGGTCGTCCATGTTTCGTCATGCTTCGGCTGCTGCGTCATGTCTTGCTCCCCCTTCATAGATGCTGTTGTCCTTCTGTTATTATTAAAGAAGATTAAATAAGATTAGCGAGTTGCGCCTGTTGTTGAAATATCATGTGAAATCATGAGGTAGCCCGATATATCGCTGCTAGGTTTACGACCGCTATGCCCCCTTTGTACGACCGCTATGCCCCCCCCCGCCGGGCGCCACTTCCGCCCCAACCCCCCCCCGCCCCCCACTCACCCGCTCTCCCGCCCCCCCCCCCCCCACCCG
>CAYSON010000444.1:0-3158 GCA_964432635.1 uncultured Desulfopila sp. | reverse complement strand
GCAGTGCTCGGGGCTTCGTTTGTTGATGAAACTCCCGGGTGGCTGGAAACGCCATGAACTCCCGGCGTGTTCGATGCCGTCCCTGGTAGCGGCGCTGAGCGGTATCTCCACCGGCGGCAGGGAGCAATTCCTCGAGGCTGCAAAAAAGCTCAGCTTCTACACTGCTCTTGCCGGCCGGCAGGCGGCACTGCCATGGTTCAAGGACGGCAGCATGGTTGGAGTGATTGGTATCAGCCCCATTAAGGTGCTATTCTCTCGGGTTTTCGCGAAACCACGACCTTCCTATCAGCCGTTAGTAAGTGGAGGAAACTCTCAGTAAGGTGCATCAGCAGCGCCTGATCCTTTTGTCACCACGATTACCCTGGGCGTAACAAGTGGTAATCGTGGTGTCTTGTTTTCAGCAACAGCCCTGCCAACTCACCCACCAAAGAAGTGTTCTCCCTGGGGCGGCGCTGACCCGTCTGCACGCTATTTGACAGTAAAGGCCACCACCGGACTCTCCACCACCTCCCCACCGCGCTGCAGGCGGGCCTGGGCCAGATGCGCGCCGCGGCGCAGCGGCCAGAGGAAGCGATCCTCTCCGCCACCGGTGGTTCCTACCACCTGGCCGTTGATCAGCCATTCCACCCTATCTGTCGACCTCGTCTCACCGTCGCCGAGCTTCAAGGCGTAGGCCTCGAGTTCATCGGGAATATGCGGGTCCGAAGCCAGCAAGAGCCCCGGGGTGGGCTGCACCAGACGCAGCGGTGGCGGCCCCCGGTGCTTCATTGCCAATGCCGGGCCATGATGCGCACCGGCTGGGCATGCAGTGGTTGGGGCGGTGCCGGGAAGAAAGAGTTCGTCGATGCTGGCGCAACCTTGAGCGGCTCTCCCACCACTGGCCAGACAGATCGCATGACGCTCAAGGCGGGGGCTGCGCCAGAGAGGCCGGGTTTCTCCCCGGCGCTGCAATTCGGAAAAGAGTGCCCGCAGTACCAGGGCCGGGCCGCTGGCGCCGCTGAGGCCAAGAGTGGATCGGCCGTCGAGGTTGCCCATCCATACCCCGACGGTGTGGCGGGCATCAAATCCCAGGGCCCAGGCGTCATGATGGTCGTTGGAGGTGCCGGTCTTGACCGCCGTCTCCCCGGGAAAGCGGAGGATGCTGCCGTCGCCGAACTCGAGCCGCCGGGCCTGGGGGTCGGCGAGGATGTCGGCGATCAGCGAGGCAGCCTCGGCGGAGAACACCCGCTGCCCCCGTCGGCCGAGGTTTTGCCCGTCGAGGGTATGGCGCAGGGGACGAAAGATGCCGCTTCGCGCCAGAACGGTATAACCGCGCACCAGTTCGAGCAGGGTGACCTCGCCGTTGCCGAGCGCCAAGCCCTCGCCGTAGTGTGCGGCGTTGCGGTCAAGGCTGTCCATTCCCGCCGCCCGCAGCCGCTCAAGAAATGGCTCGACTCCGGTGTGTCGAACGGTGCGGATGGCCGGCAGGTTGAGGGAATTACCGAGGGCCTGGCGCAGCGGCAGCGGTCCGTAGTGGCGGCGGCTATAGTTGCGAAAAGGGTGGGACCCGTCGCCGACCTGGCCGGAGAGGGGACTGTCATCGATCCGTGTCGCTGCCGTCCAGCCCCGTTCCAGGGCAAGGGCGTAGAGAAAGGGTTTCAGGGTCGATCCTGGTTGGCGCGGCGAGGTAACGGCGTCGAGCCAGGCGGCGGCGGTGGCGGCGCCGTTGTTGCTTACCGACACCCAGGCGAGGATCTCGTCGCTGAGGTGGTCGATGACCAGGGCGGCGCCGTTGTGGACCTGCAAGGCCCTGAGGTTGACCAGTTGCTCGGCGAGGTTTTTTTGTGCCGCCCCTTGCAGTGCCCTATCAAGGGTGGTGCGCACCAGGTTCGGCAGGGAAGCATCTTGGTCAGATAATAATGGCCCCTTGGCCAGGTGGCGAAGAAAGTGATCGGCAGCCACCGGCAGACTAAGGGCGGTGGGAGGGGGCAGGGTGATGGCCAGTTCCCGGCACTGGGGCTGGTTGCTCTCCCGGCAGAGGCCGAGTTGGCCGGCGAGGTGTCGCACTGCCCGTTGCAGCTGGTCGTGGTGTTCCGGCCGGGAAAGTCGGCTTGGGGCGCGCACCAGGACCGCCAGGGTGAGGATCTCGGTCGGATCAAGGGTCGAGGGGGCGCGGCCAAAATGTAGCTGCGATGCTTGCTCTACGCCGCGCCGCCGGCGGTCGTAGGGAACTTGGTTGAGATAGAACTCAAGGATGTCGTTTTTGGTAAAGCGCCTCTCCAACTCCTTTGCTTCCAGACCTTCCAGCCACCGCGACCAGAGGGTGCGCGGCCGGGGATGAAGGATGCGCACCACCTGTTCGCTGATGGTCGAGGCCCCGCGTACCTGGCGCAGGGCCATGAGGTTCTGCACCAGGGCATGGCCGCGCGCCAGCCAGTCCGCGCCTTGGTGATGGTAGAAGCGGCGGTCCTCGGAGACGATGAAGGCCCTTTGCAGCAGCGGCGGTATTTCGTGAAGCGGCAGCTGATCGTGGAGGTTGAGGGGATTGTCAAAGGTTGCCGAGAGCGGCTGGCCGTGGCGATCAAGGTAACGCTGCCGCTGTCCCTCCCCTGTCTGGGGGTGGAGGCTGTCCGGCAGGGGCAGCTGCGCGGCGAGGCTCAAGTGCCGCAAGAGCACGCCACCCGCCAGTAGCATCAGGGCAAGGAGCGCTACGGTCATCCCTGATCGCCGGCGGCTGGTGGCGGAGGTGGCGCTCCCCATGTCCACCCCTAGGGGGCCGCCTTTATCGTCACCCGCGCCGGGAGGCTGTCGCCATGGACGTCGGGAGTATACATTTCCTCGGCGTGCAGTGGCGGCACCTGGAACTCTCCTGGAGAGATGGCCTGGGCGGTGTAGTGCAGGTGGTAGCGGCCGGCCGCCAACCGTTCGGCGTAGAAGCGGGCAGCATGGTGGCGCAGCTCCTGGTGTGAGAAACTGTGGCGACCTTCGCTGCTGTCCTGCCACGAGGAAGAGTGGAGGCGGATGGATCCGGGGGCGACCTCCTTATCCTCGTCCTGCGTTGCGGCGGTGGCCAGCTCTTTGTTGACCGGCTCGAGTCCTCCCGGGACCGGATCGTCGACCACCACGAAGTAGCGTTCCGCCGGCAGCGTCACATAAAGGTCGACACGCACCACTTCACC
>CAYSON010000443.1:0-3183 GCA_964432635.1 uncultured Desulfopila sp. | reverse complement strand
ACGACTTTCCGGGATTTATCGCCAACCGCATCCTGCTGCTGATGATCAACGAAGCCATTTTCTGCCTCTATCAGGGGGTGGGCAAGGCCGAAGATATCGATACGGTGATGAAACTTGGCATGAACCATCCCATGGGGCCGCTGGCGCTTGCCGACCTCATCGGCCTCGACACCTGCCTGGCGATTATGGAGACGCTCTACAACGGCTTTAAGGATTCCAAGTACCGCCCCTGCCCGCTGCTGCGCAAGTATGTCGAGGCGGGATGGCTGGGAAGAAAGACCGGACGAGGCTTCTATATCTATTAACGCACCTTAGGACGCCGGTGACCCGGCCGAAAGGAGGAACGCATGACGACTGTTGCCTGCAACGTACCTCCCGAGGAGTTGGCGGACCGCATAAGTAAATTACGCCGAGCCATGGACAAGGGCGGAATCGACGGCGCCCTCATCGTACAGAAGACCGACCTCTACTACTTCTCCGGTACCTCGCAGCAGGGCTGGCTATATCTGCCCAGAGAGGGTGCGCCGGTCCTGATGGTTTTCAAGGAGTACCAGCGGGCGCGGCAGGAGTCTCCGCTGACCGAGATCCTCTCCATCGTCGGGGTGAAAAACATCCCCCAGGTGCTGGCCGATTACGGCTATCCGCAGCCAGGGGTGCTTGGACTTGAGCTCGATGTTCTGCCGGTTAATCTTTATCTGCTGTACGCAAAAATATTTCCTGGGGCGCGGCTTGTCGATCTTTCCACCGAGATTCGCTTCGTTCGCGCCGTTAAGTCGGAGTTTGAGCTTGCCAAAATGCGGGCGGCGGCGGTCTGCGCCGACTTGGTGGCAGCGCGGGCGGCGGAGGTGGTGGCCGCCGGCAAGACCGAGGTCGCCCTAGCCGGGGAATTGGAAGGTTATGCCCGCAGCCTCGGCCACCAGGGCATCATCCGCATGCGCATGTGGAACAACGAACTCTTCTACGGCCACCTCATGGCCGGCGATGGCGCTGCCGTCCCCAGTTATCTGGCCTCGCCCACCGGTGGCGTCGGTGTCAGCGGTGCCATCGGTCAAGGGGCGGGGATGCGCATCATTAACAGGCGGGAACCGATACTGGTCGACTATGTCTTCGCCCTCGACGGCTACCTCGCTGACCATACCCGCATCTTTTCCCTCGGCCCACTCGATGACCGCCTGCAGGAGGCGCATCAGGCGATGCTCGACATCCAGGACGAGATCAGGGCCTTTGCCAAGCCGGGGGTGAGCAGCGGGGAGATCTACGAGCGCATGGTCGCCCGGGCGGAGGCCATGAACTGCGGCGACCACTTCATGGGAGTGGGGGAACGGCGCATCCGCTTTACCGGCCATGGCGTCGGCCTTGAGCTTGACGAATTTCCTTTTATTGCCAAAGGGCAGACCTTACCTCTGTCCGTCGGCATGGTTATTGCCCTGGAACCGAAAGCGATCTTCCCCGGTCTTGGCGTGGTGGGCATTGAAAACACCCATGTCGTCACCGATCAGGGGTTGCAGCCTTTGACCCTCTACCCCGATGCCATCACCGTTTTGCCCGAAAACGGGTGAGTCAACCAATCGATTGGAGCAAGAGCCATGACCCAGGAGTACAGCAAGGCCAGTGAATTGAGCCACGAGGAAACCGCACGTTTTGTTGTCGACCTTGTCCACCGTCTCATCCTCCACCACGGCCTGTGGTTCGCCGAGGTCAAACATCAGCTGGGCATGGAGCGTGCCTTGCAACTGCTCGGCGAGGGCGCCGAGAAGAGCCTTGGACTGCAGTTGCGCCATTTGGGTGATCTGCTCAACTTTACCGTCAAGGACGGCGTCCCCTCCTTTCTCCTCGACATGGAGCCGGATAAGCTTCTTGCCCTCAAGGATCGCCTGGCCAAGAACTGGTTGGCCAACGACGGCATCTGGTTTCAGACGGTGGAGAGGTCGGGCGGAATGGACGAGGCCAAGCGCTGCAACGACTCCTGCTGGGGCCAGTTCTCTCCGGTGGAGGCCCATCTGGTCAAGCGCTTTCTCGGACTTGCCGCTCAACCCGGCCTGGCTGGGTTAAAAACCGCCCTTGGTTTTCGCATCTATGAGAGCATCAACGTGCAATCGGTGGTAAAGGAAGGCGACTCCGTCATCCTCTATATGAACCAGTGCCGGGTGCAGGAGGCGCGCATGCGCAAGGGATTGCCCGACTATCCCTGTAAATCGGCGGGCCTGGTGGAATACACCTATTTTGCCAGAACCATCGATGCCCGCATCAACACCGAGTGCCTGGGCTGTCCCCCCGACCAGCACCCCAAAGAGTGGTACTGTGCTTGGCGCTTCACCTTGAACAACTGACGGCAGTGGCGTTGCCCAGAAAACGAACCGAAATTGCGGAGGAAGGAGATGGACTTCAATAATCTGTTGCTTGTTAAGGAAGGTATGGTGGCGGTGGTTACCATCAATCGGCCCAAGGCCCTCAATGCCCTGAACTATGACACGCTGATGGAAATGCGTCGCTGCTTCCAGGAACTTGGCGATGATGGCGGAGTGCGGGTGGTGATCATCACCGGTGCCGGGGAGAAGGCCTTCGTCGCCGGGGCCGATATCGCCTATATGCAAAACCTTGATCCCATCGCCGGTAAACTCTTCGGCAAGCTTGGCCACGAGGTGATGGGCACCATCGAGAGCTTCGCCAAGCCGGTAATTGCCGCGGTCAACGGTTTTGCCCTGGGCGGAGGCTGCGAGTTGGCCCTGGCCTGCGATATCCGCATGGCGGCGCAGAACGCCAAGTTCGGCCAGCCCGAGGTCAATCTTGGCATCATCCCCGGGTTCGGGGGCACCCAGCGGCTGCCGCGCCTGGTCGGCAAGGGTATCGCCAACGAGCTGATCTATTCCGGCAATATCATTGACGCCGAGGAGGCCGGCCGCATTGGCCTGGTCAACCGCGTCTATGCCCCGGAGCAGCTGATGCCGGAATGTCTGGCCCTGGCCGCCAAGATCGCCACCCGCGGGCCGGGGGCGGTGCGCCTCTGCAAGGAAGCGATCAACAACGGGTTGGAGATGGATCTGACCCGCGCCTGCACCTACGAGGCCGACCTCTTCGCCCAATGCTTTTCGAGCCTTGACCAGAAGGAGGGGATGAGCGCCTTTCTTGAGAAACGTGCCCCCAATTTCCAGGACAAATAACGACAAAAGACCATATACCGCA
>CAYSON010000442.1:0-3190 GCA_964432635.1 uncultured Desulfopila sp. | reverse complement strand
CGGCAAGCGGCGTCTTGCCGCCCAACTCGGCGATCGGGTAGTCGCCCATGCCGTCGCCGACGAGAATCAGGTATTTCATCGGCTCATTCTGGGTTGAGGATGCGAATTTTGACCGTTGGGGCGCTGCACACCGGCAAGCTGTCGATCTCGCCGATGGCCTTGACTACCGCGTCCTCCTCGGCGTTGTGGGTGCGAAAGACGATGTACACCGGCTCATCGCTGTCCTGGCCGTCTTGCATCATCGACTGAATGGAGATGCCGTACTTACCGAAAATTCCGGTGATCCTTGCCAGAACCCCCGGTTTGTCGAGGGCGGTGACACGAAAGTAGTAGGGACAGACCAGATGGCGCATCGGGGTGATGTTCGGCTCGCCGATATGCTCCGGGCAGAAGGAGAGGGCCGGCACGCGGTTGATGCTGCCGCAGGCGATGTTGCGGCCAATGTCGACCACGTCGGCACAGACGGCGCTGCCGGTGGGCATCATTCCCGCTCCCTTGCCGTAGAGCATGACGTCGCCGACCGTGTCGCCCTGGAACTGGATACCGTTGTAGGCGCCGTTGACCGTGGCCAGCATATGGTTTTCCGGTACCATGGTGGGGTGGACGCGGGCCTCGATACTCTCGCCGTGGTTGCGACTGATTGCCAGCAATTTGATGCGAAAGCCGAATTTCCGCGCAAAGCGGATGTCAATCGGTTCGATGGAGCTGATTCCCTCAACGGTGATGTGTTCGAGACAGACGTTCTTGCCGTAGGCCAGGGTCATGAGAATGGCGAGTTTGTGGGCGGTGTCGATGCCTTCGACGTCATAGGTCGGGTCGGCCTCGGCATAGCCGAGCTGCTGTGCCTCCCCCAGCACCTCGGCAAAGGGGGTGCCGCGGTCGGTCATCTGCGAGAGGATGTAATTGGCGGTGCCGTTCATGATCCCTTCGATATAGTTGATACGGTTGGCCACCAGACCTTCCTTGAGGGCCTTGATCACCGGGATGCCGCCGCCGACGCTGGCCTCGAAGCCGACCTCAACCTTGCTCGCGGCTGCGGCGCGAAAGATTTCCCCGCCGTGCACCGAGAGCAGCGCCTTATTGGCGGTGACCACGTGCTTGCCGGCAGCGATGGCGGCGAGGAGGAAGCTCTTGGCCGGTTCCATGCCGCCGATCAGTTCGACGACGATATCGATCTCCGGATCGGCGAAAATCTCGGAGGCCTTGTTGGTCAGGGTAACCCCGGCGAATTCCTTTGGCAGTGTGGCGATGGCGATGTCGGCGACAGTCTTCAGGGTGAAGGTGATGCCGGTCTTTTGCCTGAGCCGTTCCCGTTGCTGGAGCAAGGTGTAGGCAAGGCCTTTGCCGACGGTGCCGAAACCGATGATGCCGACCTGGATGTCTTTCATGGCAATTGTTTTGGTGGAGGTTGGTTAACAAGAAGGTAGAGCGATTGAAGCGCTTGCGGGTGCAGCCAGGCAAGGACTTTCCAGGCACTGGCGACTCTTTTGGCGACAAAGAGTTACCATAACCCCTTTCGGAATGAATGTCAAAATCTTCGCGGAGATATTTTTTATGGCCTGGACTGCTGTTTTGGTCTATAGTATTGCGCTTGTCATATGGCGCGGCCTTGTCCGACAGCCCATCCCGACAGTGGCCGAGATCGCTGCCTATTCGCGTGAATTTCCCGCGCTTGCGGGTCGTTGGTATTTTTTCAGCGCCGCTCCCTGTGGGGGCTGCGCCAACTTCGAATGAACGAACGAGGAGATGAGGAACATGGCTAAAAATATTCTGATTTTCGGGCCGAACGGCAGCGGTAAGGGTACCCAGGGCGCTATCGTCCAGAAAAAATATAACCTTCCCCATATCGAATCGGGCGCGATCTTTCGCGAGCACATCGTCGGTGGCACCGAACTTGGCAAGAAGGCCAAGGCGTATATCGACAAGGGCGACCTGGTACCGGATGACATCACCATTCCGATGATGGTCTCCCGCCTGCAGAAAGAAGATTGCAAACCCGGCTGGATCCTCGACGGCTTCCCTCGCTCCAAGGATCAGGCGATAACCCTCGCCGAGACCCTCAAGAAGGAAGGTCTGGCGCTTGACTATGTTATCGAGATCGTCCTCGACCGCAATATCGCCCGGGAACGTATCATGGGCCGCCGTCTCTGCGTCAACGACAACAATCATCCCAACCACATTGCCTTCGATGCCATCAAGCCGGTGGAAAAAGACGGCAAGCTGGTGTGCCGTGTCTGCGGAGGTGAGCTGAAGACCCGCGCCGACGATCAGGATGTCGAGGCCATCAACAAGCGCCACAACATCTATTATGACACCACCACCGGCACCATGGCGGCGGTCAACTATTTCAAGAACACCAGTGGTCCCAAGGTCATTTCCGTCGACGGCTCGGCCTCGATTGGCGGGGTCACCGAAGCGATCATGAAACAGCTCTAATTCGCATTCTTGGCAGGCACCGGGCGCTCCCCGGTGCTCGAGTACCGACAAAGGGCCTTCCCCCGTGGAAAGCCCTTTGTCGTTTGCCTCTTTCCCCTTGTCGCTCGCCTCGCGAGCCCATACAGCAATGAACAAAATCGGAAAGGTATACCTGGTCGGCGCCGGTCCGGGCGATCCCGCCTTGATCACTGTGCGCGGTAAGAACCTGCTGGAAAAGGCCGAGGTGGTGGTGTACGACTATCTCGCCGGCAAAAAGCTGCTCAAACACGTACCGCCCGGTGCCGAGCTGATCTATGTCGGCAAGAAGGGCGGGGTAGAGCACAGCCATTCCCAGGAGGAAATCAACCAGATGCTGGTTGATCACGCCCGGCGTGGCAAGATGGTGGTCCGTCTCAAGGGCGGCGATCCCTTTATCTTCGGGCGGGGTGGCGAGGAGGTGCAGGAGCTGCACAAGGCAGGTGTCGCCTTTGAGGTGGTTCCGGGGGTGACTTCGGCCACCGCCGCCGCCACCTATGCGGGAATTCCCATCACTCACCGCGACTATACCGCCAGCGTGGCCTTTCTCACCGGCCACGAGGATCCGACCAAGGAGAACTCCGGCATCGAGTGGGAGAAGCTGGCCACTGGAGTCGGCACCCTGGTGGTCTACATGGGCATCAAGAACCTGCCGATCATCGTCGCCAACCTGATCAAGTACGGTCGCGACCCGCAAACTCCGGTGGCCGTGGTGCGCTGGGCCTCGACCCCGGAGCAG